>NZ_JBNNTI010000004.1:0-50361 GCF_050278625.1 Viridibacillus sp. NPDC096237
TGTATTAGGCACGCCGCCAGCGTTCGTCCTGAGCCAGGATCAAACTCTCCATAAAAGTAGTTTGAAAGCTCATTAGCTTTGCTAGCGTATCATCCGAAGATGATATCTATTTTTTCGTTTTGACCCACCAACAGAGTTGGTGTCCAAAAACATTTATTGATTAACGTCTTGCTTGTTCAGTTTTCAAGGTTCATTTTGTTGTTGATGTCGTTACTTGCGACAGCGACTTTAATATCTTAACACCATTCATTTTCTGTGTCAATAACTTTTTCAGAAAAGTTTTTCAAGTGAAAGTTTTAAGTTTCAACAACACGTCTTAGCGACAATTAATATAATACAATAGTGTCGATATATATGTCAACACTTTTTCAAAAAGAATTTTGAGGCGTTTTGAACGCCTCAATTACTATACAACTAATCAGCAATTTCTTCAACCTTATAATCTCTATGATATATGTTATTTCCCTTAGTCTCTACACGCTCTACAGAGATATATCCTTTGTCTATTAAGTATTCGATGAAAACTTCAAGGTTAACTGAATAGTTTTTTAGCTCCTCTTGTTCATGCAATTCTTGAATTGTCCAGAAGTCTTTCTGAGACATTACTTCTAAAACATGCGTTGCTCCATCTGCAGTACGAGAATGAATGAAGAACTCACTTGCTAAAAATAATAGCTCTAATCGTTTGTCCAATGATTCTTCACTCGTAATAAGTTCTTCATATAATTTATAAATGGCTGGATCAATTTGTTTTACTTGCGACCATACTGTAACCTCAGGATATAGTCCTCTATCCATTACAGCAAGACGCGCTAAATGATGCAATGATTCAACAACATGATTATATGCATCTAAGTAATTTTTCTCTTCGAAGCATACTTTGCCTTCTAAGTATCTGCGAATTAACTTTGCAAATTCAATACCCATTTTGATTTTCCGACCATAGAAAGGGAACTCTTTTAGTTCCTTTTTCAAATTAGAAAGATACTCATTACGATCAAATAGTACTTTTCCAAAGAATAGCCAATCTACTATCTTCTTATTAGTTCCTACTAATAACCATTTGTTTAACTGCTTCTCAGAAATAATATGCATAGCAGCCTTCTTATCTTTAAATGTATAGTGTTTTGTAAAGACAGGTCGCTCACTTTGTTTTGTTATAATAAGAAGAATCGTATCAAATGTATCTGTTATCGGGCTAACTTCTTCCCTTTTTTCTATTAAAATCACACCTATTGTATTCGGGTGACTTGCTCGTTCTTGGTATATGGGTCGTAGTAGCTGCTCCATAATGATCCTCCTATAGTCAATAGTCAATTTACTCTGTCTTAAACTTTCGACAAAAATAATAAGATTCCTGCATAAAATTTTCACTTCATATTACGATATCATTTTGTGTTATAGTATGTTGTAGATTAGGAGGCTTACAAATGAAACCATATAAAAACAAGATAAATAAAATTCGTTCATTTGCTTTATCTCTCATATTTATTGGGTTTATCATCATGTACGGTGCCATTTTCTTCAGAGAACACCAATGGTTAGTTATTATCTTCATGACGCTAGGTATCCTCTGTATTCTTGGAAGTACTTTTGTTTATGGATGGATTGGATTCCTTTCAACTCGAGCAGTATTAGTAGAATGTCCGGGTTGCCATAAACACACGAAAGTTCTTGGCCGTGTAGATATGTGTATGTATTGCAATGAACCACTTACTTTAGATCCTTCATTAGAAGGACAAGAGTTTGATCAATCACTCAACAATCGCACAAAGCGTAAAGATTAATGCCTTCGCCTCGTTACTAAATTGTAACGAGGTTTTTTTATCAAAAAGAGCATTAAATAGTTTACCATAAAAAGAAGCTACCTATGTGTCATTATTGACAGTTAAGTAGCTCCCTTTCTTATTGAACTTTCGTAGCTTGCTCAGTACACGTTGGACAAGTTCCGTAAATTTCCATACGGTGTGAATTGATTTTGAAGCCAGTGACATGAGCGGCGAAATGTTCAACCTCATCAAGCCCTGGGTAATGGAAGTCTACGATTTTTCCACAGCTTTCACAAATAATGTGATAATGCTTATTTGTAACAAAATCAAAACGACTAGCGTTATCCCCGTAAGTTAATTCTTTTACTAACCCTGATTCTCGGAATACACGTAGATTATTATAAACCGTTGCTACACTCATATTAGGGAATTTCCCTTCAAGTGCTTTGTATATTTCATCAGCTGTTGGATGTGACATTGATTCGATTAAGTACTCTAAAATAGCATGACGTTGGGGAGTAATCCTTACGCCAGTTGTCTTTAGCGTGTCTAGAGCGCTTTTTAATTGCACCTCAGTCATCGCCATGCACCTCAATTCATAAAAATTATTAGTTTATAATTGTTATAATTAGTTTACTTAACAACTAGGGCAAATGTCAACATATCCATCTACAAGTCACCTTTTTGGTCGTGTATTCAATAAGGTATTATTTATTATCAATAGAAAACCGGTATAAATTAGCATAAATTTATCATTTCATTCCTAATAGCATTCTCAATTGCCTTACATGAATGATACTTTCTCCATCAACTTTAAAAGTTCCTGATTAGTATCCCTTAGTAATATCCATTTTGTTAATGAGTTCTGTATCTCCCTCTAACCATTTTTTTAAGTTAGTTTTAAAAATTTCTAAACTACGCTCCAAATATCTAGAAGAGTGGCTTGAGACATGAGGTGAAACAGTTACATTAGTCATCTGCCAAAAAGGATGACTTGATGGAAGAGGTTCTTCTTCATATACGTCCAATATTGCATGTGCGATCTCGTCCTCATTTAACGCATCCATCAATACATCCGTTGACACTAAATCTCCGCGGCCAAAGTTCATGAATAAAGTAGTGTCTTTCATCGCTTCGAAATGTTCGCTTTGTAACAAATGACGTGTACCAGGAGTACTTGGCAAAACAGAAATAACTATATCCGAACTAGATAAAGCCTTTTGCAAAGTACTAAAAGAAATCATATCATCCATATAATCTGCCTGATGTCCTGAACGATTACATCCTATTGTATGTACACCAAAAGCTTGTAACAATCGCCCAATCTCTGAACCAATTGCGCCAGGTCCTAAAATGAGTGCCGTTGAACCATGAAGCTCTGTAGCTTTCGGCTTACGGCTCCATCCTGCTTTCTTCTCTTGTTCATATATCCATGTCAGTCCACGTTTATACGATAGAATATGTGCGAGTACAGATTCTGCCATTGGAATTTTATGAATACCACGTACATTTGAAACAACAATACCACGCTCAGCGATTTCCTTTTGAGGCATCTTCTCGATCCCTGCAGAAGCGACCATAATCCATTTTAACTTCTCTGCTATACTGACATGCTGTTCTCCAAGATCTTCACCATAAGTGACAACAACTTCTGCCTCTTTTAAAACAGCATGATCTATTTTTTCATGAAAGATAAACTCAATAGTAGGAAAATCTTGTAGGATTCCCTCTTTTAAATCCGGTCTCGGATCAAATGTAAAATATACCTTCATCTATTACTCTCCCTTCTCACGTATATAAGTTAGGACTGCTTCAATATGCCCCTTCACCCGGACTTTTCGCCACTCTTTAATAACTACCCCATTTTCATCTATTATTAAAGTAGTGCGTTCAATCCCCATATATTCACGACCATACATTTTCTTCAATTTCCAAACGCCGTATTCCTCCGCAACAGCATGATCCTCATCCACTAATAACGAAAATGGTAAACCATGCTTTTCTATAAATTTCTCATGTCTTTTTTCATTATCAGGACTTATACCTAAAACAACAGTATTTAAATCCGAAAAATCACCGTAATGATCTCTAAAATCACACGCTTCTGTAGTGCAACCTGGTGTCATATCTTTTGGATAAAAATATAGCACAACTGATTTTTTTCCATTATAATCTGCAAGTGATACCAGTTCGCCTAGCTCATTTTTTAATGTGAAATTTGGTGCTTGTTGACCTTCTAGTATTGTCATATTTTTCCTCCTGTTCACTTTTACAATAATTGTATCAATTTTTTTGAAGAAACGTCGTTTTTTTGTCTACACTATAGTTTATCAGCATAAGTTAATTAAGATAATGGATAATCCATTGTTGACCATTTTTAGGTAATCAGTTAAAGTAGCGGAATACTAGTATACAGAAAGAGAGGTTACCCATTTCAAATGAAATTAGGTGCCCGTATTTTAAAAACCGGTGTAGCAATTGTATTTGCACTATATATTGCAAATTTGCTTAACTTGCCATCGCCCGTCTTTGCTGGCATTGCTGCTATTTTCGCAATCCAACCATCTATTTATCGCTCATATTTAACAATTCTAGAACAAGTACAATCGAATTTAATTGGCGCTGCAATCGCTGTATCATTTGGGTTATTATTCGGCCATCAATATGTAGCTGTTGGATTAGCTGCTATCATAACTATTTCTATCGTCATTCGACTTGGTTTAGAAAATTGTATTTCCTTATCTCTTGTAACCGTCATTGCGATTTTAGAAGTCCAAGGTGATGATTTTCTTACTTTCGGTTTGATTCGATTTGTTACAGTACTCATCGGGGTACTTGCAGCCTTTGTTGTAAACCTTGTCTTTTTACCACCTCGTTATGAGACAAGATTATTTCATTCAATCCATCTATTGCAGGATGAAATTATTCGCTGGACACGTCTTGCTGTTCGTCAAGCATCTGAACATACATCAACGAAACAATCTTTGAGAAAATTAAAAGAGCATTATCTAAAGCTCAACCAGTTGTATTCATTTTATAAGGAAGAACGTAGATATATAAAAAATGAAAAGCATGTAAAAGCAAGAAAGCTAGTTGTTTACAGACAAATGATTACAACATCAAAAAAAAGTTTAGAAGTTTTGCAAAGACTTCATTTACATGAAAACGAGTTATCAAAACTTCCTGAGCAGTTTCATATTATGATTCAAGAACGTTTAGATTTCTTACTCACCTATCACGAACAACTCTTTTTGAAATATTCAGGGAAACTTAAACCAGAACATAAGGCATGGATTGGTCAAGAGGAGTATTTACAAAGAAACGAAGTAATGGATATTTTCGCAGAACAAATTGCAATTTCACGCGAAAATGATGAGGATGAAGAATTTTCAAGCTATCATTTACTGCATATACTCTCTCGTATTTTAGATTACGAGGAAAACTTAGAACATCTAGATACTCTTATAATGTCGTATCAAAATCATCACGGTGATGAAATCAAACTTGAAATTGAAGACAGCATATTCTAAAAAAAGCATCCAATGTATCGTTTTAACCGACACATTGGATGCTTTTATCATTTAGTTTTTCATTTTAGGATCAAGTGCGTCTCTTAAACCATCACCCATTAAGTTAAACCCTAAAACAGTTAGCATAATCGCTAAACCTGGGAAAATCATAGTCCACGGGGCATTTATTAAATAGATACGTGCATCTGCTAGCATTTTACCCCATTCAGGAGTAGGGGCTTCTGCTCCAAGCCCCAGAAAACCAAGTGCAGCCGCTTCAATAATTGCAGATGCGATGGCAAGTGTTCCTTGCACAACAACCGGTGTCATTGAATTCGGTAAAATATGCGAAAAAAGAATCCGAGCATCCTTCATACCGATCGCTTTTGCAGATGTAATATACTCTTCCTGCTTAATACTCAATACCTTCGAACGAATAAGTCTTCCAAAGTTAGGAACATTAATAATTGCAATAGCAATTAATGCGTTTTGCAAAGATGGTCCAAGTATTGATACAACTGCTATGGCAAGTAATATACTTGGAAACGCTAACATAATATCGAAAATTCGTGAGATGATTGTATCAATCCACCGGCCATAATAGCCAGCAATAATCCCTAACATACTTCCTACTACAACTGAACCAATTACCGAGAAAAAACCAACCCAAAGTGATATTCTTGCGCCGTGAACGACCCGTGAAAAAATATCCCGACCAAAATCATCTGTACCAAACCAATGATCAGCTGATGGTGGCTGTAATCGATTCTTTAACACCTGGTCATTAATTCCTTCTGGAACAAACAGTGGACCAAATATAGCGAGAAGGATGAAGAACAAAACGATTACTGCCCCAACAAGCGCAGCTTTACTTTTCTTAAAACTACGCCACGCTTCTTTCCATGGACCAACCGATTGATCTTGTTTAATAACTACGTCTCTAGTTGCATTCGGTGCCATTTCAGACATATTGGACTCCCCCTTCCTTAGTCATATTTAATCCTTGGATCAATAAGACTATATAAAATATCTACAATTAAATTAATCATGACGAAAACAAAAGCAATCACTAAAATACCAGATTGTATAACCGGATAATCTCGGAATCCAATAGCATCGTAAATGTAGCGACCAATACCTGGCCAACTGAAGATTGTTTCTGTTAAGATAGCCCCACCTAATAGGAGTCCCATCTGCAAACCAATTACCGTTAATACAGGAATGATGGCATTTTTGAGAGCATGTTTATATACAACCCAAAACATCTTCTGCCCCTTGGCTCTTGCTGTTCGAACATAATCAGAACGCATCACTTCGAGCATACTTGAACGAGTCATTCGTGCAATAATTGCCATTGGAATTGTCGCTAATGCAACTGCAGGCAATATTAAATGTTTTAATACATCCCAAAGCTGATCAAATCGACCATGAATAATCGTATCTACAACATACAAGTATGTAATAGGATCGACAGGATTCCTGGCATCCTCTCTACCTGATGTCGGGAGTAAATCCATTTGAACACCAAATACCCACTGCCCCATTAAACCTAACCAGAAAATAGGCATAGATACACCGATAAGCGCTAAAATCATTGCAAAATAATCAAACCAAGAATTTTGGAACCATGCTGAAACAATTCCTGCATTCACTCCAATGATTACTGCTAAAATCATTGCAAAGAGAGCCAATTCAAATGTCGCTGCTAAATACGGCCACAATTCACTTGATACAGCTGCTTTCGTACGCATTGACTCACCTAAATCACCTGTCAATAAGTCACCTAAATAATTAACGTACTGAATATACCAAGGGTTATCCAATCCTAGGCTTGCTCGCAATGCTGCTCTTGCTTCTTTTGTAGCCTGCTGTCCTAAAATTACTTGAGCAGGATCCCCCGGAATTGCACGTATAATTAAAAACACAATAAAGGTCATTCCGAGCAAAACCGGGATTAACTGTAATAGTCTTTTTCCAATATAGTGAAGCATCTTCTTCACCTCTCCATCTCAATCATGTTGAATAACTCTCGTTTGAAAAAACTCGCCCTCCGCCAAATAAGCGAAAGGCGTAGTTTAGTTGTCTATCTTATTTAAAATCTACTTTTTCTAATCTGTCAGAACCAGTTGGGTGTGGTAGTAAATGAATGACATCTGACTTACTAGCTAAAAGTGGTGTAGAGTGAGCTAGTGGTACCCAAGGTGCCTCTTCATTTAATATTTCTTGAACTTCTTTGTATAGCGCATTACGTTTCTCTTCATCTACTTCTGTTTGAGCTTCGATTAATAATTTGTGTGTTTTAGCATTTTGGTAGTAAGTGTAGTTGTTACTGCCGATGCTATCCTTATCAAGAAGAGCATATAAGAAGTTATCAGCATCTCCGTTATCGCCGGTCCATCCAAGTAAGAATGCATCTGCTTCTCCTTTTGAAGCTTTATCTAAATATACACCCCATTCATATGAAACAATTTTACTCTTCATACCAACGTCAGCTAAGTTCTTTTGAATTGCTTCAGCAATTTTTTTGCCATCTGGCATATACGGACGTGGTACAGGCATTGCCCATAATTCAATTTGTTTACCATCATAGCCTGCTTCTTTTAATAGAGCCTTAGCTTTTTCTGGGTCATATTCATAGCCTTTAGCATCATCATTGTAGCCACTAATTAATGACGGCATTTGGCTTTTCGCAACTTCAGCTTGACCTTCGAAGAAAGCATCAACAATCGCTTGCTTATCGATTGCATAGTTCATCGCCTGACGAACTTTTACATTATCAAAAGGTGGTCTCGTTACAGTTAAACCAAGATAACCAATGTTCATAGATGGACGTTTAAGTAATTGTAAATCAGCATTACCTTCAATCGATGCTGCATCCGACGGACTAATACCATCTGCTAAATCAATTTCGCCTGTAATTAAATCGTTTAAACGAGTTGAGTTATCTTGAATAGCACGGAATACCACTTTATCAAGCTTTGGTAGCCCTTCTTTCCAGTAATTAGGATTCTTCTCAATTGTAATTGAATCGTTGCGTTTCCAAGAAACAAATTTGAATGGTCCAGTACCTACTGGATTGTCACCAAATTTATCACCAAACTTTTCGAATGCCGTAGGACTCGCAATAGCAAATGGACTCATTGCAAGGTTTTTCAAGAATGGAGCTTGAGGTTGTTTTAAAGTAATGATTACTTTAAAATCACCTTCTGCTTTAACAGATTTAATTACTAAACTTTTATCATCTTTAAATCCACCAAATACCGATTTAAAGTAAGGAAATTTATCTGCATCGCCGTTCATCCAGCGCTCAAAGTTCTTCACTACTGCATCAGCGTTGAAGTCTGTTCCATCATGGAATTTTACGCCTTCTTGTAAGTCAAATGTGTAACTTAAACCATCTTTAGCTACCTTCCAAGACTTAGCTAAACCCGGATTTAATGTTGTATCTTGTTCACCAAAGTTGATTAATTTTTCATATAAGTTCTCTGTTACTTTGTAAGTCTCTCCCTCTGTAGTACCAATAGGATCAAGTGTTACAGAATCTCCTCCACGACCAAAGACTAACGTTTTTTCTTTTTGCTCTCCGCCGTTTTTCTCACCACCCTTACCAGCATCCTTTTTATCGGATGAACATGCTGTTAATGCTGTAGACAGTACTAGCAATAACATTAAGCCTAGCGCCAACCATCTCTTTTTCCTCATATACAAAACCCCTCCACACTTTGTTCTATTATCATTGTTGACCTTGCTCATTATATAAATGACAAGCAACAGAATGACCTTTCTCAACTTCCTTTAATACAGGTACTGTTCTAGCACAAGTATCCATTTTAAATGGACATCTTGTATGGAAAGTACATCCCTCAGGAGGATTCGATGGGCTTGGAATATCGCCTTTTATCAATATTTGCTCCCGCGTAAAGTTTGGATCTGGTACCGGAACGGCTGATAATAAAGCTTGAGTATATGGATGCAATGGCTTACCAT
Organism: Viridibacillus sp. NPDC096237; assembly: GCF_050278625.1. Classification (NCBI taxonomy): domain Bacteria; kingdom Bacillati; phylum Bacillota; class Bacilli; order Caryophanales; family Caryophanaceae; genus Viridibacillus; species Viridibacillus sp. NPDC096237. Next base: position 9,266 of record NZ_JBNNTI010000004.1, read on the forward strand.
ATAAGGATTCACTATCTGCCAACTCAACCATCTTCCCTAAATACATCACCCCTACACGGTCACTAATATGACGAACAACCCCTAAATCATGCGCTATGAATATATAAGTAAGCTTTAAATCTTTTTGCAAATCTTGCATTAAATTTAAAACTTGAGCTTGAATCGAAACGTCTAAAGCAGATACAGGTTCATCCGCAATAATCAATTTTGGATTTGTCATTAATGCTCTTGCTATACCAATACGTTGCCTTTGTCCCCCACTAAATTGATGTGGATATCGTCTTGCATGGTAGCTACTGAGACCCACGATTTCAAGGAACTCATTGACCTTTTTCTTACGTTCCTTTGCATCTCCAATACCATGAACAACTAGAGGTTCCTCTAGAATTTTACCTATTGAGTGCCTAGGATTTAGTGAAGCATACGGGTCTTGGAAAACCATTTGAATTTCACGACGAGCTTTACGCATTTCCTCTTTAGATAAATCGGATAGTAACTTACCATCAAATTCAATGCTTCCTTCTGTTGGCTCTAGCAATCTCATAAGCATACGTCCTGTAGTAGATTTTCCACAGCCGGACTCTCCCACAATCCCAAGCGTTTCACCTTCATTCACATAAAAGGAAACATCATCAACTGCCTTTACCTGACTAGACACTTTTCCAAGCATCCCTTGGCGAATCGGAAAGTATTTCTTCAATCCTTTAACTTTCAACAACGGCTCTGTCAACTGCAGACACCTCCTTTCTTTCGTGCAAGAAGCATCTCGTCTTATGTTCTGGGCTTGTTTGATATAGATTCGGATTTTCTACATTACATTGCTCAAATGCAAACTCACAACGAGCAGCAAAACGACAACCAGTACGAACAGACCCCGGTTTTGGCACGTTTCCGGGAATAGAATATAGCCGCTCTTTTTTAAAGCGCATATCAGGTACAGAATGAATAAGCCCTTTTGTATATGGATGCTGTGGATCATTGAATATTAATTTGACAGGACCTTCTTCTACTACTTGCCCGCCATACATAACAATAACTCGCTCACAAGTTTCTGCCACAACTCCTAAATCATGTGTAATCATCATAACGGCTGTATTCAACCGTTCATTCAAGTCTTTCATCAATTGTAAAATTTGTGCTTGAATCGTTACGTCTAACGCAGTTGTTGGTTCATCTGCTATGAGCACCTTCGGATCACAGACAAGAGCCATTGCTATCATCACACGTTGACGCATACCACCAGATAGTTGGTGAGGGTATTCCTTAACCAATTCTTCTGCTCTTGGTAATCCTACTAACTTCATCATTTCAATCGCACGATTTCTAGCCTGTTTTTTTGACCAATCTTTTTGATGGATTAATATCGCCTCCATCAACTGATTCCCTATTGTAAAAAGAGGATTTAATGAAGTCATTGGTTCTTGGAAAATCATTGCAATATCTTTGCCACGTACTTTACGCATTTCTTTTTGAGAAAGCTTAGTTAAATCCTTGCCCTCAAATTGTATTTGACCACCTGTAATTTTACCCGGCGGAGATGGTACAAGCCCCATAATTGATAAAGCGCTTACACTCTTACCACAACCCGACTCTCCTACAATGCCTAGTATTTCACCTTCTCTTACTGAAAAATCAATATTATCTACTGCAGGGATTTCACCATCATCTGTGAAAAATGTCGTCTGAAGTCCTCTCACTCGTAGTAATTCTTTACGATCACTCATATAGTCCCCCCTTAAAATTCAATAATTCGATATTTTCTAAACATTTAAATCTTTTTATCTATTTTATACTGTTAATTCGAAAAAATGCAATACTTTTTATTATTAAGTATTTTTATGACAAAAAAATAAAGACTCCCCATAAACGGGAAGTCTTTATTTTATGCTATTTTTACAGTCCTATTATGCATCTAGCCTTTGCATATGGAACAAATTGTGATAAATGCCCTGTTGCTTTATCAACTGCTCATGTGTACCTTGTTCTTTTAGTTCACCATGATCTATAACTAGAATTTGATCTGCATGTGTGATTGTTGATAAACGATGAGCTACGACGATTGTTGTTCTATCATGTGCTAACTTGTCTAATGATTCTTGAATTAGTGATTCACTTTCTAAATCTAGAGCTGATGTTGCTTCATCTAAAATAAGGATTGGTGGGTTTTTCAAAAAGACTCTGGCAATAGCAACTCGTTGTTTTTGTCCACCAGATAATTTAACACCGCGTTCTCCAACCTTAGTATCGTAACCTTCTGGTAATGACATGATGAAGTCATGAGCATTAGCGGCTTTGGCTGCTAATATTACTTCCTCATTTGACGCATCTGGACGCCCCATTAAAATATTCGATTTAACTGAATCGCTAAATAGAATGTTATCTTGAAGTACGATTCCGATTTGTGAACGGAGCGAATGGTTTGTCGCCTCTTTAATATCAATTCCATCAACTTTTATAGCGCCTTCCACCACATCGTAAAATCGAGGTATTAATCCAACTATCGTGGATTTACCACCACCACTCATTCCGACCAGCGCAATCGTTTGACCTGATTGAATGTTAAAGCTCACATTGTTCAATACATTTTGCTCATCATCAGTATAACGGAATGATACATTTTGAAATTTCACATCTCCTTGTAGTGGAGGTAATGTAATTGCATTTGGCTGATCTTCTACATCGTATTTTTCATCTATTAACTCGAATACGCGGTCCATAGAGGCAATTGATTGCGTAAGTGTTGTTGACGAAGTTACAAGTCTACGTAACGGTCCATAAAGGCGATCGATATAAGCAACAAACGCTACCATCGCACCAACAGAAAGTGGTCCTTGAATAACCATATATCCTGCAAAACCAATAACAAGCAACGGAGCTACTTCGGTAATCGTATTGATTACAGCAAAAGCTTTAGCATTCCACTTAGTTTGATCAAGTGCCTTGTCCAAAAATTCTCCGTTTGTCTCATCGAAAATTTTCTGTTCATGCTTCTCTAAAGTAAAGCTTTTGATAATACTCATTCCTTGAACACGTTCATGTAAATAGCTTTGCACTCCTGCTAATGCTTGTGAACGTTTGCGTGTTAAATCACGCAGTCTACCAAAGAAATATTTTACACAAAACGCATAGAACGGAAAAACGATTAGCGTTACTAATGTCAGCTTCACATCTAATGTTAGCATTATCCCAATAGCAATTAGAATGGTTGCTAAGTCCAGCCAAACATTCATCAGACCAGTCATGATAAAGTTCTTTGTTTGTTCTACATCATTGATGACACGTGAAATGATTTCTCCAGCACGTGAATTTGCGTAATAGTTCATGCTTAGTTTTTGGAGATGTCCATACAATTCCTTGCGAATATCATATAATATCTTATTACTTACATGCTGTGCAAAATATTGTCGATAATATTCTATTGGGGGTCGTAAAATGAAAAATACAACCGTTGTCCCACCTAGCCAATAAAATAGCTGTACTGTTTTTTCATCACTTGTTAAATCTTTAGCCATCACGATATCATCAATTACAATTTTGATTAATATTGGAATGAACAATGGAATAGCAAATTTAACAACTCCTATAACAAGTGTTAATAGAATTTCCCAATTATACGGCTTTACGAAGCGCATATAACGTTTAATACTGTCCAAAAAATCACTTCCTTTTCAAGCGAAAAGCCTGCTGGTTTTCACCAACAGGCATTTATTAGTCATTTTCATGAAGCTTTCTTTGAAATTGATAACGGTTCGTCCAAGCCTCTATAAAGTCAGACGCAAAGGGTCCACGTCTTTGTTGAATCCAACTAAGTAACTTATCTACATTTGATTTTAATATTTGATCAATTACAGATGGATAACTCATTTCCTGCTTGTGTTGTTCATACTCATCTTCATCAAGTAAAGTATAAGACATATCTGGAAATACCTTTACGTCTAAATCATAGTCAATATACTTAATAGCGTTATTATCAAAAACAAATGGAGAGCTCATATTACAGTAGTAATATACTCCATCTTCTCTCAACATACAAATAATATTAAACCAGTGCTCTGCATGAAAGTAACAAATGGATGGTTCACGTGTTAACCATGTTCGACCATCTGCCTCCGTTACGAGTGTGCGTTCATTCGCTCCGATGACTATATTTTTTGTGCCTTTCAATACCATCGTTTCTTGCCAGACACGGTGGATACGGCCATTGTGTTTATAACTATGTATTTGTATTGTTTCACCTTCTAATGGAATCGCCATGTTAATGCCCACCTTTTCGATAAACACTTATTGGAAAAGCGCTCTTTGCTTAACATTATAACAATCATGAATAAAAACTTGTAGCAAAAAATAAGCGAAGGCCAAAAGCCTTCGCTCATTAGAGAGTAACCCATGATTAGTTCGAGTTATTTTGATTATTCTTAGCATATTTACCCGAAGCTTTTTGCTTATTTTGCTCAGCTTTATTATTTTGCTTCGCTACTTCGCTGAAATCAGTTTCAGCTCCAAACTCCTCAAACATATTTTGCGCATTATTTTGCGCATTGTTTTGTGATTTGTTTGCACCGTTTTGATTATTTTTCATGGAAATCACCTCCGTGCTATCTAATTTGCGTAGCTTGGAGAAATTTATTCTTGGTAATATTTCCTTTATAAATTGGACGTTTCGATTTGATAACTTTGCCACACTTTTTGCATTGGAACTGGCATTGGTAAAACAGCCATCTCTTCAACCGTGAACCATCGACAATTATCAGGTATAACCTGTTGCACTTCACAACCAACAAAGTAACTTTCAATATGCCAAGTTAAATGAGAAAAAATATGTTTGAATGAAGTCAATTTTTCGCGTGATAATAAACTTAAGCTATATTGTTCAACTAATGTCGTTTCGTTTGTAGTATCGTTATCTGCATTTTGCTCAATCATTGGAAATTGCCACATATTTGCTAGCAGGCCTTTTTCCGGACGCTTTTCAATTAAAAATTGGCCTTTAGTATTTCTCACAACAAACACATCATAAGGAATATGTTTCATCTTTATTTTTTTCATTTTAATAGGTAGCTTCTCCGTATTCCCCTCATTAAAAGCTGTACAAAATTCACGTACTGGGCATAATAAGCACTTAGGAGAAGTCGGAGTACAAATCATAGCACCTAGCTCCATCAACCCTTGATTAAATTCGGATGGATGAATTGGATCAATGAGTTCCATAACCGCATTTTCAAACGTTTTTTTCGTCTTTGGCAGTGTAATATCTTCCTCTATTAGTAAAACTCGGCTAAGAACACGCATAACATTGCCATCTACAGCATGCTCTGCTTTATTATAGGCAATACTAAGAACCGCTCCTGCAGTATATGGTCCAACGCCTTTTAATTTTGAAATTTCTAGGCGATTATCGGGCACTTTACTATTGTAATTTTCAACTACTTCTCGAACACCTGCTTGTAAATTACGCGCACGTGAATAGTACCCTAGCCCTTCCCATTGCTTCAACAATTTTTCCTCTGGGGCTTCCGCCAAATGTCGAATTGTTGGAAATTCACTAAGGAATCGTTCATAATATGGGATAACCGTGTCGACTCTTGTCTGTTGCAGCATCACTTCTGATACCCAAATTTTGTAAGGATCATTTGTTCTTCTCCACGGTAAATCTCGTTTTTCTTTTTTAAACCACTCGACTAATGCTTGTTGAAATTGATGTTTATATTGATAGTACACTTTTTCCTCCTAGGTATTTTCGATTTATTTTAAAAATGTATAAAGCTATAAAATGTAAACCAACCGATAATTTCACCTTATAAATTTAAAACAATTTCTCTCCCAATATTTAAGGAGCTGATTATTTTTGGATTCAGGTACACATTTAGTAATGGGTATTGCACTAGGTGGTTTAGCATTAGCTGACCCAGTTGTAGCAGGTAGTTCCATGACAACAGCTGCAGTTATTACAGCAACAATCATTGGATCACAAGCACCCGATATTGATACAGTTTTAAAATTGCGCAATAATGCAGTTTATATACGGAACCACCGTGGTATTACACATTCTATTCCTGCAATTATATTATGGCCTATTTTGATTACAGGGGTAATTTCTTTGTTATTTCAAGGCGCCAATATATTGCATCTATGGCTTTGGACATTTTTGGCCGTTTTTCTTCACGTTTTTGTTGATATTTTTAATGCTTATGGAACACAGGCACTACGGCCAATATCGAAAAAATGGATTGCACTCGGTGTTATTAACACGTTCGATCCTATAATCTTCAGCTTACATGTAATAGCACTTATGCTATGGGCATTTGGCTTCAATCCCGTTTGGACGATAGCCAGTTTATATTGCATCCTTGTGCTTTACTATTTAATTCGCTTTACCTTACAGCAAGCCGTTAAGTATGCTGTCAAAAAGACCATACCAGATGCCGAAAAAATAATACTCTCACCTACAATGCGCTTTTTCCAATGGCGTGTTGCAGCCAACTCAAGCTCTACTCACTTCGTCGGACGAGCATATGGGCGTTCTATCACCATATACGATAAATTCCCAATCGAACCACTACCAGACACTCCATTATTCCACGCAGCATTAGAAGATTCCAATTTAGCTGCATTTGTATCATTCTCTCCCCTTTACCGTTGGGAAGTAAGTGAGCTTGAAAATAATTATCACGAAGTACGATTAATCGACCTACGTTATCGAAGCGAAAATCACTATCCATTCGTAGCCGTCGCCGTACTAAACGCCAATCACGAAGTAGTCCAATCCTACACAGGCTGGATCTTCAGTGAAGATAAACTACAAAAGAAACTAATTGTGGAATAACTTTAATGCTGAAGGCGCTCGACCAGCTGCGAGGTCGTTGGAAGGCGGAAGCCAAAGTCGCTCTTTGACTTTGTGCGCCCGACTGAAACGACCCGAGCCCTGATTGTTGCACTAACTTGATTGATTGTTGCACTAACTTGATCGATTGTTGCACTAACTTGACTGATTGTTGCACTAACTCAATTCATTGTTATTTAGCAGAATATTCACGTCCTAAGACCACTATATTTCTGCTCTGTGGAGTTGCTCGATAAGGATTATGAACCAGTCTCCATTCATAATGAATTATCTCATTTTAAGAATGTTATCAATAAAAAAACAGCCTCAACAAACTGACCGCTACATATTGAACGTAGCGGTCAGTTTATTATTATCAGTTGTTAGTTGCATCTAATAAGTGAGCGTATTTTGGATTACGTCCTGCAAATTCATGTAGCTGATGACCATAACCTTGGATCCATTGGCGAATAATCTTCTCAGTCATTTCAGCTCCTTGATAATCATAACCAGCCTTTGCGTATGTCGCTTCAAAATCAGACCACAATAATTCAATCCACACGCGAGCGCGTTCTTCAGTTATTAATTCATTGCTATCTTTTAACTCTAATACAAGTTGATCTATTATTGCTTCCAATTACATGCCCCCCTTTACTGGTGTTAACATTGAAATTGGTAAAGCTTCTTCATAATGATCGCCGCCAAGTCTATATCCCCATCCAAAGCGCCCTTTTAAGTATTCCAGTTGGAAGAACACTCCAGGATCGCCTTCTATACGATACATTTCACCTGGTTTAAAATCGTCTGGATTCAATAAAAAAGCTTGCGCCATCAATGCTTTACGTTCATAAACGGCAAATTCATTGAGAATACCTAGTTGCTCTGCTTTTCTCGCTTTTTCTTTTAATGTTGCGATTTCTTCACGTAATTCTGATGGTGTCATATCGCTATATTTTTTATCCATGATCTTGCTCCTTCTCTTCTATGAAAGTTTCTATAATATCAGCTGGAAAGCCTTTTTGATATAGTGTTTGCTTTACACGCATATGTAGATCATAACCACTATATTTTGTAACATATTTACGCCACGCTTTATCACCTTGTACCTGAATCATTTGTTGCCATTCATCAACTTCTCGTGAAAATTCTATTTGTTCGAGTACTTGCTCTATTATCGCAAACGAATATCCTTTACGCATTAAGTTATCTTGAATTTTCTGCTTTACTTGAGTTGGCGTTTTACGTCGTTCAGAAAAAGCTACTTTTTCGCCTAGCTTTAAAGCAATACTAAGCTGCTCTTTCTCTGAAAAAGTTTCAAGCACTTCTTCTTGTAATTTCTTATCTATGCCCTTTTTTTGCATATCTTGTCTAATCGCCCGAGGACCTTTTTTAGCAGTCTTTTTCTTTGTTTCAAGTAGTGCCTTTGTATATGTGGCATCATTTAAAAAGCCATGTTTATTTAGTTTTTGAATAGCCTCTTGAATAACAGCCTCTCCAAATTCTAAGTCAAGAAGCTTCTTCCTCACTTCATATTCACTACGCATTTGATAACTCAGAAAGCTCAGTGCACGATTGTACGCTCTTTGAATTTCATCATCAAAGGCAATCTCATCTAGTTCAAGCCCTTGAATCACTTTGCCCTTTGTCAGGCCAAATTGAATTAGAATGGTTTCATCGACACTAAAAGCATATTCTTCATTTAAAAAAATATTATAGCGCTCTTGATTTTTCTTTTGGCGCGTAATTTTTGTGATTACTCGAGTCATTGAAACACTCCTTCACTAAAATATAGTATACAACTTTTCTCTGTTACCTTCATTTCATCTATACTTACATACAATGAAAGCATACATATAGATAGAAAGCCATTACACTTATTTAATTGGAGCTTTCTTACTGAAGTAGTTCATGTTATTTACAAAGCTTATATGGAGGGACGGCGAGAATATGAAAATTGCAATTACAGGTGGTACAGGTTTTGTAGGAAGTGAGCTTACAAAACTTTTACAACAACAAGGTCATGAAATTTTTATTTTAACACGAAAAAAAAGCCATAAAACTAATGGTATTCACTTTATACAATGGCTTACCGAAGATGCGATGCCTGAAGCGCATTTACAAAATATAGATGCCTTTATTAATCTAGCTGGTACTTCCTTAAATGAAGGTCGATGGACAGATAAGCGAAAAAAGGACATCTACGACAGTCGTATCTCTGCTACTAAAGAAGTTCTACGTATTATTGAAACACTTGATGTGAAACCTACAGTACTAATAAATGCCAGTGCAATTGGCATCTATCCTTCTTCAAAAGCTGCAACCTACACAGAAAGCTCCGTACAAGTGGCAAAAGACTTTTCAGGTAAAACCGTCAGACACTGGGAGCAAGAAGCGAAAAAGGCAGAAAACTTTGGGGTTCGAGTAGCAATGGCTCGTTTCGGTGTTATTTTAGGTAAGAATGCTGGTGCACTACCTCTAATGGTTTTACCATATAAACTTTTTGTAGGTGGTACAGTTGGTTCTGGCTCACAATGGGTTTCTTGGATTCATGTCAAAGATGTCGTATCTGCATTAAGTTTCGCATTAGAAAATGATCATATAGTTGGACCATTTAATGTAACATCACCTAATCCAGTTCGGATGAAGCAAATAGGCGAAATAATTGCTGCAGTTCTTGACCGACCTCATTGGTTTCCAACTCCATCATTTTTACTAAAAATTGCATTAGGTGAAAAAAGCAATCTCGTTTTAGAAGGACAGCATGTTTTACCTAAAGTTTTACTAACAGAAAACTTTCAATTTGAATTTCCCACTTTAAAAGCTGCATTAGAAAATTTGTACGCATAAAGAGCGTTCCTTGGCGCAACCTACTATTAAAAATAGAAAGGTTGCGTTTTTATGTGGAAAAACCATTTGCTCGGAATTGTCATTGCAAGTGCAATCGTTTTTGTTGGTGCCATCGTCAATCCGTTTAGCGCCTTTGCAGATGAGCTTCATTGGGGTTTTAAAAAGGCCCAAAACGAACAACAAGCAGAAGCTGGTGCAGCTTTTGATCAAACCTTAGAAAAGTACGGCGCTCTTTATAAGGGAAGTCCAGATGAAAAGGTTATTTATCTAACTTTCGATAATGGTTATGAAAATGGCTATACAGCAAGCATACTAGATACTTTAAAAAAGGAAAAAATTCAAGCAACATTTTTCTTAACAGGTCATTATTTAACGAGCGCTACCCCTCTTGTTAAACGTATGATTGAAGAAGGCCATGATATTGGAAATCACTCGTATGGTCACCCGAATATGGCAAGATTAAGTGAAGAAGAAATATTGAAGGAATGGAAGAAATTCGACGATAAGCTAAGAGAGATTACAAAAGTTGAACGAACTATATTCGCAAGACCACCGGAAGGTTCTTTTAACGAAAAATTACTTCAAGTAGGTAACGATGCTGGCTACAGACACATTTTCTGGTCAGTTGCCTTTAAAGACTGGCTTGCTGACAAACCTCAAGGCTGGCAATATGCATATGACAACCTTATGTCTCAGCTACACCCTGGAGCCATCGTCCTCATGCATACAGTGTCACCTGATAATGCAGAAGCTTTACCAAAATTCATCGAAGCTGCACGCAAGAAAGGTTATCGATTTGACTCCATCAATAATCTTGTAAACGAAAAAGCTGGCTTAGCTGGTTCTTTCAATCCACACGACCGTTCGTTATAATGAAGGAACATAGCGAAAAAGGACGTGTAATTTTTGACGCAACAATCAATCATGGAAATGGGACAAAAACTCAATATAACAATTAAAAGGCTCGGTATTAATGGTGAAGGAATCGGCTACTATAAACGAAATGTCGTTTTCGTCAAAGGCGCGCTTCCTGGTGAAGACGTCATTGCACAAGTGACGAAAGTTAATCGCAACTTTGCAGAAGCTGAGGTTGTGAAAATTCACAAAAAATCATCAATACGCCAAACACCACCATGTCCAGTTTATGAGGAATGTGGTGGTTGCCAATTACAACATATAACATACAAAGGACAATTAGCAGCAAAACGAGATGTCATCGTCCAAGCTCTAACAAAGTATGTAAAATCACAAGCAAGTAAAATCCATGTTCGACCTACTATTGGCATGGAAGATCCTTGGCATTATCGAAATAAGAGCCAATTCCAAGTACGTAAACCTGGCAATAAAGTACTTGCTGGCTTGTATTCTGCCAATAGCCACAAGCTGTTGAACATTGAAGAGTGCTCCGTACAACACCCAGCAACAACGAAGATCACGACAGCGACAAAACATATTTTAGATGAGCTAAACATTCCAATCTACGATGATCGCTCAAAAGGAATCGTCCGTACAATTGTTGTTCGTACAGGAATAAAAACAGGTGAAGTACAACTAGTACTTATTACGACACGTAAAAACTTCCCTAAAAAAGAAGTACTCGTTGAACGTCTAAAACAAATTGATCCAGCTGTCGTATCCATCGTACAAAATATAAATGCTGAAAAAACCTCATTAATATTTGGTGACGAGACATATACGCTAGCCGGAAAAGAGACAATTCACGAAGAACTTGGTGAACTTGCTTTTGATTTATCAGCGCGTGCATTCTTCCAACTCAACCCTACACAAACTGTCCATCTCTATAACGAGATTAAAAAAGCAGCTGCACTTACAGGGAAAGAGACTGTTGTCGATGCTTATTGTGGCGTTGGTACAATCGGTCTTTGGTTGGCAAAAGACGCAAAAGAAGTGCGTGGAATGGATATTATTCCTGAAAGTATTCAAGATGCTAAGCTTAATGCGAAAAAACATGGCTTTGAGCATGTTAAATACGTGAAAGGCTCTGCTGAAGAATGGTTAGCAAAATGGCGAAAAGAAAAATTCGTACCTGACGTACTAACAGTAGATCCTCCTAGAACAGGTCTTGCACCAAGTCTGCTAAATACAATTGTACAAGTTAAACCAAAGCGCTTTGTCTATACTTCTTGTAACCCTTCAACTTTAGCTAAGGACTTACAGGAGCTTACAAAAGTATATGACATTCAATATATTCAACCGATTGACATGTTTCCTCAAACTGCACATGTTGAGTCAGTCACTTTATTAACGTTAAAATAATGTATAAAAAGATTGGAGTTCTTATGAGCTTCAGTCTTTTTTATTGTCCTTCTTTGCCCTTTTCTATAGATTTAAATTCCTAAATGCTAATGACAAATAAAGTACAAATCCCTACTAATAACGTAACGTGATTTTCTAAAATAAAACATTTCTCTCTTAATTGTGATAAAATATTACAATTTTCTATGATTTTTCTCATTGCTTATCATAGTTCTCGAATTCATAATAGAATTAACATATTTTTTACAATGAAGGAGGGGTCTCAATGCAAAGGATACGTAACTCAATTCAATGGAAGCTCATGCTAAGTTCGTTTCTTCTTGTTGCAATACCTTGTATTATTATTGGTTTTTTCAGTTATCAAAGTGCAAAATCTAATATGGATAAATTAGGTGAAACGATTGTTAAAAACAGTGTACAGACGACAATGCAACTAATCGCTTCACTTGATACTGAAGTACAAAAAGGAAACTTGTCATTAGAAGATGCACAAGAAGCTGTTAAGGTTCAAATCATTGGTGAAAAGACAGAGGATGGACACCGAGAGATTACATACCCTGGTGACTTAGGGAAAAGTGGTTATATCTTCATTTTGCAAGAAGATGGCTTAATGCTTGCCCACCCCAATATAGAAGATCAACAATCTTGGGAGTTAAAAGATAGTAGTGGACAATATTTTATCCAAAAGATTATAAAAAACGCTCAAGCCGGTGGCGGATTTGTCGAATATCCATTCCACCTACCTGATAATGAAAAGAAGCTTGCTGAAAAAATTACATATGCAGAAATTGATCCGCACTGGGGTTGGGTAGTAAGCGCGGGAAGCTACAAAAAAGACTTCAACTCATCCTCACAACACCTACTTGTCGTCATGGGTATTGCATTAATTGTATCATTTATCATCGCTACTATTGTTATGTTCTTCTTAGCAAAACATTTTGGTAATCCAATTTTAAAACTAACAAATAAAGTAAAGAAAATTTCTACTGGCGACTTAACAGTTCAATTACATGAATTAAATCGCGGAGATGAGATAGGTCAATTAAATAGTCATTTTGACGTGATGGTAACACAATTAAAAACATTAATAAGCGAAGTCGATACGACAATAAATGATATTCAAGATGCCTCTACAACTTTAACAGCCGTATCAGAAGAGGCTACTGCTTCTACTACAGAAATCACACGTGCTGTATCGGATGTCTCTGCAGGCTCATTACAGCAAGCAAAAGATGCCGAGGAAACTAAACTAGTTATCATAGGAATATCTGAACAAATAAAAAATCTATATCAAAAAAATGAGTATATGCAACAATCTTCAGAACAGATGCAAAATTCTAATAAACAAGGGCTTAGCAATTTAACATTATTAAAAGAGAAATCGATAAAATCAGCTGACCTAGTAGATCATGTTCAGAAAGTATTCCAATCCCTTTCTTCAAAAATGAAAGACATAGAAAATATTATTCAAACGATTAATCAAATATCAGCTCAAACAAATTTACTGGCTCTTAATGCAAGCATTGAGGCCGCTAGAGCTGGTGAACATGGTAAAGGGTTCGCCGTTGTTGCGAACGAAGTAAGAATACTAGCTGAGCAAACTGCATCTTCAACAGAAAGCGTTCAACAAACACTACGTGGTATTGAACATGAGACTTTACTAGCAAATCAAGAAATTGACAAAACATCTGCGATTGTCAAAGAACAAAACGAGGCTGTTGGGAATACAGAAACGTCTTTTGAAGATATTAAGTTGAATGTAGGTACTATTATTACCTCCATAGAGGATGTATCAGAAAGCGTCAATATTCTAATGGCTTCTACGGAAATGTTTACTTTTGCAATTGAAAGTATTGCTAACGTAAGTGACCAAAACGCTAAAGCTTCCACAGAAGTATTTGCTTCGGTTGATGAACAGCAAGATGTCATCGATATTGTAGCTAAGTCCGCAACGCAATTATCGGATGAAATTAATACGTTAAAGTCGTCGATTGCACAATTCAAACTAAAATAAGCGACAAAAGGCATTCAGAATACTTACATCCTGAATGTCTTTTGTTTTTTTATATACTTTGGTTATTGTAGATTCTCTTTTATACCGCCGTCCTCTATTTTAATGCGGACGGCTTTCTATTTTATAAGCAACTAGGTCTCCAATATAAAATGGCAGCTTTAAATTGATGTTTATATATATATTGCCCTTCTTTGTATTCAACATATCTCTGCACGGCCTCCTCAACTTGCGACCGTTCTACATTTGGCGTCAATAGCTTCACACTATTAGCTTCAATCATTTCATCATAAGATTCATACGTATATGTTTTCTCCAAGTCTACTATCTGACAATTAGTATGGATATCAAGCTCATAAAGAATATTCATCAAATCTATATAATCTCTTCTAGGATACTTCAACGAATAGCCGAAGTTATTATGTAAATCAATATAATGCGGACGCATCGGTGCAAAAGTCACACCAATGATGGCTAACTTCTTGGCACTATTATGTATTTGTTGAAGAGCTCTTTTTATTTCATATATACGATAAAAACAATTTATCCCAAAAACAATATCGTATTGCTCAGGTCTCTGATAATCCTCCCACTTTTCATGAATGAAGGAAATATTACTATAACCATCGGTATCACATTTATTTTGTAAATAATTTATCATACTTGCAGAACTATCAACACAAGTTAACTTCTCTACATGCTCAGCAAGTGGGAACGTATAATTTCCCCAACCAGGTCCGATTTCTAGAACGGTATCAGTTTGGTCAATAAACTTACTAATTTCTTGAAAGATATCGTCTGCATAAGGATCTGTCTCCTTACCTGCATTTTTTTCAATATATCGTGCCCAAAACTGCTCTTCTAACTCATCATTAATCATACGCTCGGGCATCTTACCAGACCAATCTTTCATCCCTTCTTGCCAAACCTTTTCGAAATCCACTTTATTTCTCGTTTCAATAATCATTGCACACTTCCTTTTCCACTATATTCAAGTACCTTATTATCTTTATCATATAGTGACAATATCACTCTCGCAACGATAAAAGGGTTGCACTCACAAGTACAATCCTTATTTTTAGAACGTTTGATTATAAACCGTAATAGCATCCGTCATATGAAACTGCTTCGTATTATGATTTCCAGGTGCTCCCGTTGTAATGAATATATACTGCTTTCCATCTTTCTCAGCTAAACTAGCCAAACAAAGACCGGCATTATCTGTATAGCCTGTTTTGCCACCTAAAATCGTACCGCCTTTAATAGAAGTAGATGGTAGTCTTTCAAACATTGAGCTGTTAAAAGTAATGCCATCTGGATGTACATTTGTTGCAGAAGTTGTATAACGCTTTGCGGTAAACACTTCATAGAATTTTTCATTCTGTAAGGCATAACGTAATAACTTCGATAAATCCTTAACAGTCGAAAAGTGCTTATTATCATGTAAACCTGTCGCATTCATGAAATGTGTATCATTCATACCAAGCTTTTTAGCCTTATCATTCATTATCTTTACAAAGTCTTTCTCTGAGCCAGAAACAGC
The DNA here is from genome assembly GCF_050278625.1 of Viridibacillus sp. NPDC096237. Taxonomy (NCBI): domain Bacteria; kingdom Bacillati; phylum Bacillota; class Bacilli; order Caryophanales; family Caryophanaceae; genus Viridibacillus; species Viridibacillus sp. NPDC096237. The sequence goes on from NZ_JBNNTI010000004.1 coordinate 24,764, forward strand.
AATAGCCAAGCTAATGGATGCCTCCGCTCCAGATGGTAAAATATTGCCGTATAATAAATCACGTACACTCACCTGTTCCTGTGCGACAAATCCTGCTACTGAGGCATTTTCAGCGCGGATTTTATCAAACATTTCATAAGGAATTGTGATTCGTTGATCTAAATTAGGTAAGCTCTCTATTGCTAAAATGGCGGTCATCATTTTTGTTAGAGATGCAGGATAAATCTCCACCTTACTTTGTTTATCAAACAAAACTTTTCCACTTTTCAAATCAACCAGAATGGCATTTTCACTAAATAACCTTTGTTCTTCTTGAATTATTTGTTGCCTATCATTTATAAATAAATTAGCAGTCCATAGTATGCTTAATACTAATAGTACTATCACTATTTTAACTCTTCTTTTCAACTTTCTTGCCTTCACATGAAACAACTCCTTTCAATTCTATTAAACCAAATAGAAATGAAGGAAGTTTAAAGGAAATCTGATTTTTTTCTTAATTTTCCAATATAAAAGGCCTTCGTCACTTTTATAAGTGACAAAGACCCTACATTATATTACTCGCTTTAAAGTTCTTCCTCCAATTAAAGAGATAAAGAAGACAATTAGTAACATGATTGATACAAGTAATAGGAAGCTATACTGAGTGACAAATTGTAAATAGAGTCCGCCCAAAAATGGACCGCTCAAGCTACCTAAGCTAAAAAATATCCCACATAATAAATTGCCAGTTGGCAGTAATTCTTTAGGAGTTAAATCTGTCATATATGTAATCCCTAATGAGAATAGTGAACCTGCAAAAAGACCTGCACTTAAAAAGACCATCGCTACTAAAATTTCAGATCCCTCGAGGAAACTGCCTATACCGAAAATCGTTCCCCCACCTGCTAAGGCACTTAATAGAACTTTGCGACGTCCAACCTTATCCCCCAGCATCCCTAATGGCACTTGTGAGATAATCCCACCTACCGAGAAAGCTGACAAAATAATAGATAACATGGCTACATCAAACGAAAGTCGTAGTGCATAAACCGGGAACAATGCATTTAATGAAGACTCTAAAAAGCCATAACAAAACGGTGGTAAAAATGCTACCCATGCATATTTTAATGTCGATACATAACGTCCCCATGCTTTTTCGTCTACTTTTGACATTTGAATCGACTCTGGACGCTCATTTTTCAATAAGAAGATAAGCGACCATGCTACTATACAAAGAAGAGACGATACGATAAATGGTAACGCTTCGAAAATTTTCATCAATGGGACAAATAAAGGTCCCAATGCAAAACCTAGACCAAATGATAAACCATAAATTGCAATGCTTTTACCCATGCGATGTGCTGGTGCTGTACTAGTAATCCATGTTTGAGTAGCATAATGCAATGCGTGATCTCCTATACCAATCAGTAAGCGTAACACAAACCAAAACGTGATACTTTTCCATAATGGAAACATTAATAATGATAAAAAAACAAGCGCTCCGCCAACCACAATAATTGGCTTATACCCAAACTTACGTAATGGTTGTTCGATAAAAGGAGATATTAATAATGTCCCAATATATAAACCTGTTGCATTCAAACCATTTAAAGCAGAAGAAACCCCATCCTGCTCGAAAATTACCGACACAAGCGGCAATAACATACCTTGAGAGAAGCCTGAAATGGAGACCATAATTACCAAAATCCAAAATCTTCTCTTTTCAAAATTAGTACTATGTCCCATTTCTTCCCCCTTATGATTATAAAACAATTTAAGTATTACTTAATTCTTGTACAATATTACCATAATTATGTTGGAAGCTGATATAATTTTTTCCATAAAAAATGAAGGCCCAGTTCACATTAATAACATGTGTACTGAGCCCTCTAACAATGACTATTATTCATTTTAATTTGCAGTTGCCTTTAAATCCTTAGCGGTAGTTCGCCGTTGACTGCTATATCCCTCCCTCTACTACAGATTTTCATAGTTACTTTCCTTATTGTCCTCCTTCCCTTTTCTTATATATACCTTATCACAATGTTTAAATAATGTAAATTTTCAAAATATAAATAACATGAAAATATTTAATAAGTCCTAGTATTTCCTTATTTCAATTGAAAAAACTATATAAATCAGCTACTATTGGGTAGAAGAAATGGGGTGTAATAATGGGTAAATCAATTACAGATAAAGATCAACAAGTGACCTACCTAAAAGAACGTCTTCAAATCTTTTTAGAAGTGCTAGACGCAATCGACCCTGAAACTACTGAATTAGAAGATATCGATCGCCTTATTCAGATGATGGACGATTTAGAAGAAAAAATGGATCAATTCAATGACAGACCTGAAAACCAATAAGTAAAATGAATGATTTCTTTCATTTTCATCAGTTTCTAAAAGAGCGAGAATTCACGCTCTTTTTTTCATATTTTGAAAAGGGTATAATAAGTATGGAATTAATACATTTCCTTATTTGAGGGGGCAATTTACATGAATTTAGAAAAGCTTGAACAAAGCATTTATGATTTAGTAACTGAAACATCGACAAACTTACCAAAAGATGTACGCCGCGCTATAAAAAAAGCAAAAGATGCTGAAAATGCTGGTACTCGTGCTGCTATGAGTTTAGATACAATCTCTACTAACATTCATATGGCTGACGATAACATTTCACCCATCTGTCAAGACACTGGTCTTCCAACATTTAAATTAAAAACTCCAGTTGGTGTAAACCAAATAGAAATCAAAAAGGTTATAAAAAAAGCAATTGCTCGAGCTACTGCTGATGCGAAGTTGCGTCCAAACTCAGTAGACTCATTAACTGGTGCAAACAGTGGTGATAACTTAGGTGAAGGTCTACCTGTTATGAAATTTGAACAATGGGAAAATGACTTCATCGAAATCAAGTTAATCTTAAAAGGTGGCGGCTGTGAAAACAAAAATATTCAATACAGCTTACCAACTGAATTAGAAGGACTTGGACGAGCTGGTCGTGACCTAGATGGTATCCGCAAATGTGTTCTTCACTCTGTCTACCAAGCACAAGGACAAGGCTGTTCTGCTGGATTCATCGGCGTTGGAATTGGTGGAGACCGCTCATCGGGATATGATCTAGCAAAAGAACAATTATTCCGTAACGTTGATGATACAAACCCAAATCCTGATTTAGCCAAATTAGAAGATTATATACTTGAAAAGGCTAATACATTAGGTATCGGTACAATGGGCTTCGGTGGTGAAGCAACTTTACTTGGCTGTAAAGTTGGCGTTATGAACCGTATCCCGGCATCATTCTATGTATCTGTAGCATATAACTGTTGGGCTTACCGTCGTATGGCAATCAATGTTGATGCTACTACTGGCGAAATCAAAAACTGGCATTACCAAGACGGCGAGAAAATCTCGTTCAAAGATGAACCCCAAACAGAAGAACCAAAATCAGAGAAAAAAATTGTTGAGCTAACAGCACCAATCTCTGAAGAACAAATTCGTTCATTAAACGTTGGTGATGTAGTCAAAATCACTGGTCGTATGTATACTGGCCGTGACGCTATCCACCATCACTTAATGAGTCATGATGCTCCAGTTGATTTAAACGGCCAAATCGTTTATCACTGTGGTCCAGTAATGGCAAAAGATGAAAATGACAATTGGACAGTAAAAGCTGCTGGTCCTACAACTTCTATCCGTGAAGAACCATATCAAGGCGATATTATGAAAAAATTCGGTATCCGCGCTGTTATGGGTAAAGGCGGTATGGGACCAAAAACACTTGCTGCTTTAGCTGAACACGGTGGCGTTTACTTAAATGCAATCGGTGGCGCTGCACAATATTATGCTGACTGTATCAAATCAGTTGATGGCGTTGACTTAATGGAATTTGGTATTCCAGAAGCAATGTGGCATTTATCAGTTGAAGGCTTCACAGCTGTTGTAACAATGGACTCTCACGGTAACTCTTTACACGCAGACGTTCAAAAATCATCTCTTGATAAATTAGCTCTACATGCTGAACGCGTATTTTAATAGAATATAAATGTTACTCTCGAAGACTACTTACAGTTTTCGAGAGTTTTTTTATTATCTAGATGCACCTTTTCTCATAAATTAACATTTATTAAACAATACTCTTCCACAATTCCCGCCCCTATGTTATAATAATTCTAAATTAAAAATAATTTTAAAAACTACTGGTAAACCCTTGTGGATAGCCAGTTTTATTCATTAATTAAGATTTTGATATTGATATTCATTATCAGGAGGTATGACAATGGAAACTGTAAAACAGCAAAACCACTCTCTAATTGAGAAACTAAAAGAACATGCTGAACTAACTGCTGCATTAACTTCAGGTGTCATCATTTTAATAGCCTGGCTACTAGAAAAAAATGATTTGAACACTTTATCCATACCATTTTTCATCCTTGCCTTTGTAATCGGAGGCTTTGCAAAAGCTAAAGAAGGTGTTGAAGAGACAATTGCTAACAAGGAACTAAATGTAGAATTCCTTATGATTTTAGCGGCAATCGGCTCTGCAATCATTGGTTATTGGACTGAAGGTGCAATTTTAATCTTCATCTTTGCAGTAAGCGGTGCACTTGAAACGTATGCAATGAATAAAAGCCACAAAGAAATTTCAGCACTTATGAATTTACAGCCTGAAGAAGCATGGTTAGTAGATGATCAAGGTGAACTAACTCGCGTCTCTGTTCCTGCTTTACAAAAAGGTGACCATCTTTTTATTAAACCAGGTGAGCGTGTTCCTGCTGATGGAGTAATTATCGAAGGGACTACAGCTATCGACGAGGCCGCTATTAGCGGTGAGGCTTTACCAGTAACTAAACTTGAAGGTGATGAAGTATTCGCAGGAACTGTTAATATGAGTGGTGCAGTGACTATGGAAATGACGAAACCAAATTCCGAATCACTATTCCAGAAAATCATTGACCTTGTACAATCTGCTCAAGATGAGAAATCACCTTCTCAGCAATTTATTGAACGATTTGAAGGTACTTATGTAAAATTTGTTTTAATTACCGTTGTCCTAATGATGTTCATCCCCCACTTTTTACTTGATTGGGATTGGACAACTACTTTCTATCGTGCAATGGTATTACTTGTTGTTGCATCACCTTGTGCTCTCGTTGCATCTATTATGCCAGCAACACTCTCAGCCATTTCTAATGGTGCAAAAAGCGGTATTTTATTTAAAGGTGGCATTCACTTAGAAAATTTAAGTGTATTAAACGCAATTGCATTTGATAAAACAGGAACACTAACAAAAGGGAAACCAGTTGTAACAGAGTTTATAGTTCGTGATGGTTTGGATCAACAACAATTACTTTCAATTGTCGCTGGTATTGAATCACAATCAAACCACCCGCTTGCTCAATCGATTACCACTTTTGCGAAACAACAGGGAATAAAAACCTTTCATAAAGCGCAAATTGAAGACGTACCTGGCTGGGGTCTAAAAGCGGTCGTCGATGACATTACTTATAAAGTAGGGAAAGCCGATTTCGTAGGTCATGAAGATGCGATGAGTTTTGCAAAGGGTATTGCACCTTCCTTAGCAGATGAAGGTAAAACGGTTATTTTCGTTCGTGATGAAAAAGGTATTGTTGCCATTGCTGCGATGAAAGACACCGTTCGTGAAGAAGCAAAACGCGCAATTGCTCTTCTTAAAGAGCTAGGTATTCACACAGTTATGTTAACCGGCGATAATGAAAATACAGCGAAAGTGATAGCAAACGAAGCAGGTGTTGATGCTTATATTGCAGAGTGCTTACCTGAAACAAAAGTACAACATATGAAGGATTTAATGGCTAAGTACAAACATGTCGGAATGGTCGGCGATGGAATTAACGATGCCCCTGCCCTAGCAACAGCTACGACAGGTATTGCAATGGGCGAAGGAACAGACGTTGCTTTAGAGACAGCTGATGTTGTATTAATGAAAAATGACCTTTCTAAAATTGCTTATGCGGTTAAACTTTCACGTAAAATGCAAAAAACAGTAAAGCAGAATATTGCATTTTCCATTTCAGTTATCGCATTGCTTATTATCTCAAACTTCCTACAAACAATAGATTTACCTTTAGGCGTTGTCGGGCATGAAGGTAGTACAATTTTAGTGATTTTAAACGGTTTAAGACTTTTAAATAAAAACATCTAAAAAAGAGTGACCTCTAAATGAAGTGACCCCTAAAAGTTAGACACGGTTATTTCATTAGGCAGCCAAGGTCTGAACTCGGTATTGTACCGGGCTCAGGCCTTTTAGTTTCGCCTTAATTCGTTTGTGATTATAATAATCGATATATTTTTCTAATTCTACCTTAAAATGTTCTACACTCTCAAATTCTTTTAAGTAGAGGAATTCAGATTTCAATGATTCCAAAGAAATTTTCCACGACGGAGTTGTCGTAACAGTTGCTTTTACGAGACATGCTTTGTGTAATGCCATGTTCTTTTAATGCATGACGATACTGTTTGTTTCTAACAAGCGTTGCCAATTCCAAAGTATAGAATCAGAAGACAAATTAAAGATCGCAGCTGTTTCGAAGATAGACGTCCCATTTTCGTTCATATAGTTAAGTACGTCTAGTTTATATTGGACCGGATAATTTGTAATAGTTTTTGAGAAAAGCTTTTTTTCCATGATATTGATATTTTTTCACCCAAAATTGAAGTTTACTATAATGAACTCCAATGTCTTTTGCAATAGTTGAATAACCGTCAGCTCCATTTAAGTAGCGTGTTATTGCATTGATTTTTTCTTCAATTGTAAATTTAACCAAAATAATAGCACCCCAAATTTTAGACTATGTCTAAAATTTGGGGTGCAGTTCAAAAAATGGTCACTCTCTTTTTTGTGCTTCTAGTCTAATCTGCATAATAGCATTAATCTGTCCACTGGCCATTAAAATCATTCCTGTGAAATATAGCCATAACATTAGTATGATAATCCCACCGATACTACCATATGTAGCAGAGTAATTTGCAAAATTACTAACATAGTATGAAAATCCATAAGATAAAACAAGCCATGCAATCGTTGCAACAGCAGAACCCAATAATACACTTCTTAAGTATAATTTCATGTTAGGTACTATCCAATACATTACCGTTAATACTGTGAAAATTAACAATGGAGGAATAATCGAACGAATATTATTCCACAACTTCAAAAAATCTACAGCTATTCCAAAATTAGAAAATAATATAACACCTATTTGTCTTCCAAAGACCGATAATAATAATGCAACAATTATTAATCCTACTAATAAAAATGTGAAAATAACAGACACTAATCTCGCAATGATAAAAGGTCTTGTTTCGTCTTTATCATAGGATCGGTTTATGGATTTGATCAGTGCATCTACTCCTTTAGATGCTGACCAAATCGTAGCGATAAAACCGATGGACAATAATCCACTATTTCTATTTTCTAGTACTTCACTAATTGTCCCATTGATTAATGAATATACTTGATCAGGTAAAATCGCATTTAAAAACAAATAAACTTGATCTGGATCTATATTTAAGAACGGTAGTAGTGTCATTAAGAATATGAGTAAAGGAAAAAAGGATAACAGGAAGAAATAAGCTAGCTGCGCACTAAACCCTGAAATGTCCGCATCTTTTAGTCGCTGTATAAACTCCATCATAAATCCTTTTGATGTCGTTACATCATTAACCTTCCCATTCTTACCTTTTTTCTCTATTCCCATCATCTTCACCTTATCAAATACCTCTGAAGATCTTGAATCGTAACGATTGTTTCTACTCATGTCCCTCCTCCCCTTTGTTCAGATCAAAGATGAATTATATTTGGATCTTCTTCTGTTTCTTTTGGAGATACAAATGCATTTTTAGTATCTGCTATCAGGTTTTTCACTTGTGGTGTATAAGTTCGAATCTCATCGATTTTTTCCATTAAGTAATCTTTTTCTGATGAAAATGAATCGTATAGCGTTTGATACTTTTCCACTTTATTTTGTACCTTTTCAACAAACTCATCGCGATTTTTTGCATAGTACTTTACATCCTTTGAAATACTTTTAGCTTTGTTGCATGTGCTTTCACGTGTACTACGATCCAACATACTAATTGCTGCTCCTGCAATTGCTCCAATTGTAATTCCTACAAATAACTTATTCGACATTATAAATTCCTCCTTGCATTTAATTTCTTTGAAATAGTATGCCCTTATACTTTAACAATAAAACTAAAGTGATGGCTATTCAATGTAATCTCTTAAAAAATTATTTCTTGACTTATAGACGGAATATTTAGAATAATAGAATATAATGGAGAAATAAATAGAAATAGGGAGAATATTTCACAAAAAACAACGTACAAGGGGGAAGTATTAAATGGATAAGTTAAATGAGATTTTAAGTTCGATATCAGGCGTATTATGGGGAATCCCATTAATTGTCTTAATCGTTGGTTCAGGGATTTATCTCACTATTCGAGTGGGTGTATTACAACTTAGACTATTACCAACAGCTCTTAGACTAGTATTTTCTAAAAAACATGCTTCAGATGCTGAAGGCGATATTTCACAATTTCAGGCACTGACAACAGCTCTTGCTGCTACAGTTGGTACAGGGAATATCGTTGGGGTTGCAACAGCTGTTATTTTAGGGGGACCTGGTGCTATATTCTGGATGTGGTTCTCTGCATTCTTTGGTATGGCAACGAAGTATAGTGAGGCCATCTTAGCAGTTCGCTTCCGAGTAAAAGATTCGAAGGGTCAAATGGCTGGTGGACCAATGTACTATCTTGAACATGGTCTTAAACAGAAATGGCTAGCTGTATTATTCGCATTATTTGGTGTTTTAGCTTCATTTGGTATCGGGAACGGTACACAATCTAATTCAGTTGCTGGGGTTGTAAATTCTACTTTTAAAATTGATCCATGGATTACTGGTATTATTTTAACTATTTTCGTAGGCCTTGTTATTTTAGGGGGAATTCAATCTATCGGTAAAGTAACAGCTGTTTTTGTTCCAGTTATGGCTGTTTTCTATTTAGCTTCTGGTTTAATCATTATTGTCATGAATATTACTGCTGTACCTGAAGCATTCATAACAATTATTAAAATGGCATTCTCAGGCGAAGCTGCGGCAGGTGGTGCAATTGGTGCGGCAATTCGCTATGGTGTTGCTCGTGGGGTATTCTCCAATGAAGCTGGTCTTGGTTCTGCTCCAATCGCAGCAGCTGCTGCGAAAACAGATTTACCGGGAAGACAAGCACTTATATCAATGACACAAGTTTTCTTCGATACTTTTTTAATCTGTTCGATCACTGGCTTAACAATCGTTATGTCTGGTGTTTATACAAATCCAAATCTAGAAGCAAATGCATTAACAACACAAGCATTTGGTCATTTCTTAGGTAACTGGGGACCAATTGTTGTAGCGATTGGATTGATATTCTTCGCTTCTTCAACTATTTTAGGTTGGGCTTATTATGGGGAAAAATGCTTCCAATATTTATTTAAAAATCCGTATGCTCTTTTAGTTTACCGTCTTATTTTCGTTGCTTTCGTATATATCGGTGCAACAATTCCACTTAATATTGTTTGGACATTCTCTGATGTTGCAAACGGCTTAATGGCAATACCAAACTTAATTGGTCTTATCGGCTTATCAGGTGTTGTCGTTATAGAAACGAAACGTATTAAAGAAAAGCTAAAAGAAGAAAAAGAAGCAAAATTAAATAAAGAAGCTGAGCAAACTGCAAAGGCATAATCAATTTGTAATTGACATTCAATTCATTGCATGAAATGATACTATGTATTGAACGAAAGGTAGGGAATCCTATGAATCTAACTGAACCCTCTACTGAGAATGTCATCTATATGATTGATATGATCAAAGATAAACTTCGTATGGTAAATGCAGATGCAATGAAACCAGAGCATTTTGATACCTCACAATACGAAGACCTTGTCTATCTTTATGAAATGGTTATGAAACGTGATGCGTTTAGCCCAAGCGAAATGCAAGCAATCGTAACTGAATTAGGTTCACTTCGTAAATCATAAAAAAGCTAGGAACAGCCATACTTTTATGGCTTTGTTCCTAGCTTTTTTCATCAAATTATTTATTTAAAGCTACTGCAATTTTAGATCCAACTACTGCATTGTATTTTACTAATGCAATATTAGCTACTAAGCTCTTGCCTTCTGTTAATTCTTTTACTTTACCTAATAAAAATGGTGTTACTTGTTTACCATTAATACCATTTTCTTTAGCTTCTAGTAGTGCTGTTTCAATGATGTTAGTGATGAAATCGTGATCCATTGCATCTACTTCTGGAATTGGGTTAGCAATTACTGCTCCACCTGTAAGTCCTAGATCCCATTTTGTACGTAACATTTCAGCTACTGTTTCAGGATTATCTGCGCGGAAGTTTACAGAGAAATCACTTTCACGAGTGTAGAATGCTGGTACTAAGTCTGTTTCATATCCGATTACTGGAACACCTTTTGTTTCAAGATATTCTAGAGTCAAACCGATATCTAGAATAGATTTTGCACCAGCACATACTACTGCTACATTAGTTTGTGATAGCTCTTCTAAGTCTGCTGAAATATCCATTGTTGTTTCAGCGCCACGGTGAACACCACCGATACCACCTGTTACGAACATTTCAATGCCAGCTAATTCTGCACAAATCATTGTTGCAGCTACTGTTGTAGCACCTTTTTGTTTTGTTGCTAGTAAATAAGCAAGGTCACGACGAGATGTTTTTGCAACGTCTGATGAGTTACCTAGTACTTCTAATTCATCATCAGAAAGACCGATTTTGATTTTACCATCTAAAATAGCAATTGTAGCTGGAACTGCACCGTTATCGCGGATAATTTGTTCCACTTCACGTGCAGTTATAACGTTTTGCGGGTACGGCATACCATGTGAAATGATTGTAGATTCTAATGCTACGATTGGTAGCCCTTTTTCTTGTGCAGCTTTTACTTCTTCTGAGAATGATAGATATTGTTTCATGTATTATTCCTCCAGCTCATTTTTTAGTTTATTCGCGGATAAATCTGGTCTTACTGTAAATGCGCATTGTAAAGTTTTTGCTGCATTCATCAAACCATTTTGAATATTTTCAGCGAAAGGCTCTTGTAGAATCCAGCTATGTAGCAATGCCCCTACAAAAGCATCTCCAGCACCTGTAACATCTTCAACATGATCAATTTGTATAGCAACATAATCCTTCGCCGCCAGGTCTTTAGATGCGGCATAGACCCCTTTACTACCTGCTGTTATAACAACATTTTCTGCGCCTTTATCTAACAATGCTTGCACTGCATTTTTCCAGTCTTCCTCTGAAGAAATCGTAATATCCAAATACGTTTCTGCTTCATCTCGATTACAGATAAACCATGTTACGCCGATTAAATCTTTTGGCATACGATCCATCTTCGGTGACGATACTGGAATTAATGCAAATGGTATATGTCTTACCATTGCAAGCTCTTTAATGCTTTCAACTGTTTCTTTAGGACAATTTAAATCCATTACGATACATGCTGCATTTGACATCGCTGCCTCGTGCTTCATTAGCAACTCTGGCTTTAATAATTCATAAACTTCCATGTTCGCTACAGCTAAAAGCATTTCTCCTTGCTCATCTAAAACAGCCGTATACGAGCCAGTTGATGCGTTTTGAAATAGTTCTACATTAGAAACATTCATATAACTTGTTGAAGCTTCTTTAATCGCATTCCAATCTGAATCCTTACCTGCACCTGTTAAAAGTGATACATGATGTCCTAGACGACCTAAATTTTCTGCAATATTTCGAGTTACACCACCGATACTTTGTGTAACGGCTGCAGGATTAGAAGTACCTAACTGAGCTTTACCTTTAATGTGAAATTTACGGTCCATATTGGCTCCACCAATACAAATCACTTCATTTTCTTCCGGCAATATATAAGCCCTCCCGACAATTTTACCTTGACGAGTTAAACCTGAAATAATATTCGCTAAAGCGGGTCTAGACATCTTTAATTCTTCAGCCATTTCTTGTTGGGACAAAAATGGATTTTGGCGAATAAGCTTTAGGATCATTAACTCTTTATCATTCATGTCATCACCCTCATTACATTTGTTTAAATTATAAACTTTTGTTTTATGAATGTCAAAAAAAAAAAAAACGTATGTAAAATACATACCGTTCAGTATGTCGACAAAAGGCATTTAGATTACATCTTAATTGTCTTTTGTTATTTTCACATATTTTAGTTATTGTAGGTTCTCTTTTATAGATGAAATGCACTTCGAATATTAACTTTTATACCATTATTGGACTTTCCTAAGTCCAATTGGCAGTTTCTTTAAATTCATAGTAGCAAAAGTAAGCATCGCCTGCATGGACACTATTCTAAGACCTTTTAAGGTTGTCTGATTGTAGCGGAAGTGACGACTCCTGCGGGAAAGGCGGACAGTCCAAGACCCTCCAAGCCCCTACAGGAGCGAAGCGACGAAGTGGCTTGGCGCGCCCGCGGAAAGCGTCCACCTCAGTGGAAATCAACGGTCTTAATGTTTTATTTTCAGAAGAAAAAAAGACTGTAGATAAACCCGAATTTCTTCGAGTTTGTTTACAGTCTGAAACGATTTGTGAAATACAGATCGTTTTCTCTTATTCTGATTTTTTTGATGCTTTTTGTTCGCTTGTATTTGTACCGTCCTTTTTCACTAAAGGTTGAATAAGTACTTCTACACGTCTGTTTTTTGAACGACCTTCATCCGTATCATTTGTAGCAACAGGCTCATTTTCTCCGTACCCTTTTGCACTAAAGAACGCAGTATCTAGATTAGCATTATCGTCTACAACTAATTTCAAGAAATTAACTGCACGCATAACACTTAGCTCCCAGTTTGAAGCAAACTCTGCATTATTCATAGGTACTGTATCTGTATAACCTGTAATTATGACATGACGTGGTGGATCAAATACAAGTAACTTGGACAATTCTTTTGCAAGGCTTTGATACTCTTTTTTAACATCTGCTTTACCCGGATCAAAAAGAATACTATCTCGGATTGTTACGAGCAACCCTTCATCTGTGAGCTTTGTTGCAAATTGCTTTTCAAGCTCATTGACAGCTATAAACTCATCTACATTCCCTTTAATTTTCGATAGAGCTTCTTGATCTTCTAAATAAGCTGCGTCTGCTTTGCTATCTTTTTCAGTACTTTTTGGCTTTAGTGGTTCGACTGGTGATGGCTGCTCAAAAACGCCATCACCTGAATCGAAGATAGAACTAAAAACAGTAGAAAGCTGTTGCATTTTTTGTACATCAACAGTACTTGATGCAAATAGTACGATAAAGAGCGCTAATAATAATGTCAAAATATCGGCATATGGAATTAGCCAAGATTCATCTGTATGTTCTTCATGCTTTTTCCTTCTTCTAGATCTCTTTGCCAAGGCCACTCGCCCCGCTTTCGTCCATTATTTGAGAGCGATCTTCTTTAGTTAAGTAAGATGCCAATTTCTGTTCGATTACGCGAGGGGCTTCACCTTCTAGAACCGATAAAATACCTTCAATCATCATTGTTTTTTGACGAATTTCTTGGCTAGATTTACGTTTTAACTTATTTGCAAATGGATGCCATAGTACATAACCAGTGAAAATACCTAGAAGTGTCGCTACGAACGCTGCTGAAATAGCATGTCCTAATTTTTCAATATCGTTTAAATCTCTTAGTGCTGCAATCAGACCAATTACTGCACCAAGTACCCCTAAAGTTGGGGCATATGTACCTGCTTGTGAAAAAATTAAAGCTCCGCTTGCATGGCGATCTTCCATCGCTTCTACTTCTTCGTTTAATACGTCGCGGATATAATCTGCATTTTGACCATCAATAGCCAAAGTCAATCCATTTTTCAAAAATGGATCATCAATTTCGGATACTTTGCTTTCAAGTGCAAGTAGCCCTTCTCGACGAGCTAAATCTGCCCATTGCGAAAACATTTTAATAATCTCTACATCACTTACTAACTTTTGCTCCTTGAAGATAAGACCAAACAGCTTAGGTATACGTTTTAGTTCACTCTTAGGAAATGCGATCGTAATCGCTGCGATCGTACCGAAGATGATAATAAGTATCGCTGCCGGATTCAGTAATGCATCAGGAGTAACACCTTTAAAATACATCCCTGCTAATAGCGAAACAAAAGCTATTATTAAACCAATAATCGATGATAAATCCATTTTAGTACCCCCAAAATCGTCATTCTTTTTTTTATTTCGGTTTATATTTCATTATCTTAATAATCTATTACAAACAATAGGAGATATTTGCCGAAATTTCGTGAAAAGGACAAAAATATGTTCCTTGACTTTTTCTTTTCTAATCTTTCGAAAATTGTTACAATTGACTTAATTTAAGGAGGAATGTCGTCATGATTTCATTCAATGAGAAATTAGATCGTTATGCTGAACTTGCTATTAAAATTGGTGTCAACATCCAACCCAATCAATTTCTATACATTAACTCTTCTGTTGATAATGTAGAGTTAGTCCGGTTAATAACTAAAAAGGCTTATGAAGCTGGTGCCAAACAAGTATTTGTTGATTTTGCGGATGATCAAATTAGTCGTCTACGTTACGAGTTAGCTCCTGCCGACTCTTTCGACTTTTACCCGCATTGGAAAACGGAAGAACGTAATTGGTTAGCAGAACATGGTGCTGCCTTCATAAGCATTGTTTCTCAAAGCCCAGATTTACTAGCTGGGATTGAATCTAGCCGTATCGTCTCTTTCCAAAAAGCGGCAGGTAAAGCCTTAAGTAAGTATAGAGAATATGCTCAATCTGACAAATTTAGTTGGAATGTTATTGCAGCATCTTCAAAAGATTGGGCCGCCAAAGTTTTTCCTGAACTGCCTCAAGACCAACAAGTTGAGCATCTTTGGGAAGCTATTTTTAAAGCTGTAAGAGCTGATGTAGCAGATCCAATTAACGCTTGGAAAACACTCGATGAATCATTGCATGACAAAGTATCCTATTTAAACGAAAAAAAATATCATAAATTGCACTATCGTGCTCCTGGAACAGATCTTACAATCGAACTTCCTAAAAACCATATTTGGTGTGGTGGCGGTAGTGTCAATGTGAACGGCAAAGAATTTATGGCTAATATGCCAACAGAAGAAGTATTTACTGCACCATTTAAAACAGGTGTTAACGGTTATGTATCCAGTACTAAACCATTAAGCTATGGTGGCAATATTATTGATAATTTTAAAATTACTTTTGAAAATGGCCGAATCATAGACGTATCTGCAGAACAAGGTGAGGAAGTACTAAAACAACTTGTGGCTACTGACGAAGGTTCACATTATTTAGGTGAGGTTGCTCTAGTTCCCCACAATTCACCTATTTCACAATCGGGTCTATTATTCTATAACACACTGTTCGACGAAAATGCTTCTAACCATTTGGCTATTGGTAGTGCTTACGCTTTCAACATAGAAGGTGGTAAAACCATGTCTCGTGAAGAGATTGCAGAGAACGGCTTAAACCAAAGTCTAACACATGTAGATTTTATGATTGGTTCTGACAAAATGGATATAGACGGTATTTCGGAAGATAACAATGTAGAACCAATATTCCGTCAAGGAAATTGGGCATTTTAATATCCTTACATGTATTCTATTAAAATAACAATATAATTCTCATATCATATCTTATTTTTATTAAAATTTGCAATTTAAACCAGTAAAAGCATGAGTAAATAGATTATCCATAAATTAGACTTATCTTCAAACAAAATATCATGTATACTGGTAGATAATGAATCTTTAATAATGGTAGAGAGGAGTTTTATAATGTTTACATTTATTTTAACAGTTTTAGGATTTTCAGCACTTATCCTAATCACTGGTGGAATCCTTATTCACTATTTACTAGTAGGATTAGATACATCAACTGCAACTCTTGTTGATCCAAAACCTAAAAACTAATAATCCAAAACAGTTACTTATAAGTAACTGTTTTTTTATTTTTTTCTCACAATTTTGTAACAAACTTGTGACATTTTAAACCTATTTACCCTTAAATTCCCCAATAACTGATTATTTATAAATACTATCTCCACACTTATTTCCTAAACAACTTACAACTTCCAATATGTAACATAGGGGTTTTGCTGTTTTTCCTCTATACTTAGGAGGCAATGTTATAAAGGAGGAAATACACTATGTTTTCAACAACTGCAATTGGAATCGATCTTGGCACAGCCAATACGTTAGTATATACAAAAAGCAAAGGAATTTTATTAAATGAACCATCAGTTATTTCAGTAAATACAACTACAAATGAAGTAATCGCAATCGGTACGGAAGCAAAGAGTATGATTGGGAAAACGCCCGCGAATATTCAAGCAATCCGTCCCCTTCGTGATGGTGTCATTGCCGACTTTGATATGACTACCGCAATGATTAAAGCCATTATGCAAAAGGTAGGGAAAGTTATTGGTGGCTCAATCCGTAAACCGAGTGTAATCGTCTGTACTCCATCTGGTGCTACTTCAGTTGAGCGTTTAGCTATAAGAGATGCTGTTAAACAATGTGGAGCTAAAGAAGTCTTTTTAATCGAAGAACCTGTTGCTGCAGCAATCGGTGCTGATCTTCCTGTTAGTGAACCAATCGCAAGTGTCATCGTTGATATCGGAGGAGGCACAACAGAGGTTGGAATCATCTCATTTGGCGGCGTTGTTACTTCAAACACTATGAAACTGGGTGGCGACCGAATGAATGAAGAAATCATTCATTTTGCACGTAAAGAATACAGCGTACTAATTGGTGAGCATACTGCTGAGAATATAAAAAAAGAAATTGGTTATGCTTTAATCCAACATGACAAAGAGTACATGGAAGTGCGCGGTAGAGATATTGTAACTGGTTTGCCAAAAACGATCACGGTAAATTCAGAAGAAATTCAAAGTTGTCTTAAAGAATCTCTTCTTTCAATCTTAGAGGTTATCCGTAGAACTTTAGAAAGCTGTCCACCTGAGTTATCTGGAGATATTGTAGACCGTGGCGTTGTATTAACAGGTGGCGGCTCTCTATTAAAAGGTATGCCTGAATGGCTTTCAGATGAACTTCTTGTTCCTGTTATTCTAGCTCCATCACCATTAGAATCTGTTGCAATCGGTACAGGGCGTTCTTTAGATACAATGAATCTTTTACAAAAATTAAATTCATAATTTCTTTAAAACTTATTCTCTTTTCTGAATAGTTATTCTAAAATAAGTATGTAAGGAAAGGGGAAAGTTTTATGTCAATAATAAAAGATATTCTTACATTCAATGAAACCTTCGTAGAAGAAAAGCAATATGAGCCTTTTATTACAAGCAAATTCCCGGATAAGCATTTTGTAATTTTAACATGTATGGATACTCGTCTTGTAGAACTCTTACCAAAAGCTATGAATTTACGTAATGGAGATGTCAAAATTGTCAAAAGTGCAGGTGCCACTTTAAATCATCCTTTTGGTGGTATTATGCGTAGTCTACTTGTAGCAATCTATGAATTACAAGCAGATGAGATTTTTGTCATTGGGCACTACGATTGTGGTATGAGTGCAGTTAACCCTGACAAAATGCTAACTAAAATGGTTGACCGTGGCGTCTCTCAAGAAGCAATTAATCTATTGAATTATTCTGGTGTAAACTTACATGATTGGTTACGTGGCTTTGACGATGTAACAGAGAATGTACGACATAGCGTTGAAGTAATTCGAAATCATCCACTAGTTATCGACTCTATTCCCGTTCATGGTTTAGTAATCGACCCAAGTACAGGTCGTCTTGATGTAGTTGAAGACGGTTCAAAATAATCGATATTACAAAAAGCGAGGGTCACCTTCTAGGTGCCCTCGCTTCTTCTTTTTTAAACAAAAATCGACGCATTTCCCAGGAAATGATTCGCTAATTATTTCATTCCGTAAAGCATTCCTCTGACAGTACTTTTCCATCTCCGCCAGACGGCCTTACCCTTTCAAAAATCATCATCTATATAAGAATACAAATAATGATCTTCCCAATTCCCATTAATGTACAATAGCTTTCTTAATAACCCTTCACGTTGGAATTCAGTTTTCTCTAAAACGCGAACAGAGCCAATGTTTTTCGGCGATACATACGCTTCCATCCGATGCAGCGACAAATCTTCAAATCCAAATTTCACTACTAGCTCTAACGCCTCAGATGCAATTCCTTGACCAATATAACGTTTATCTACTGAATAACCGACAAAAGCACTTGCAAATGGTAATCTCTTGATAGAATAAATCGATATATGTCCTACAAGATCCGACGTTCCCATTGCAAATATTGCAAAACTATACTCACGGTTTAATCTCATACGCTGAATAGACTCAATAATTTTCTTTCTTTGAGTGTGTTCTGTATAAAACTCATCCTCATGTAATGGCTCATAGATCGACCAATAACGCTTATTCCGCTTTACTAGATTTGTGAATGCCGAAACATCGGCTTCTTCTAATGTTCGTAAATAGCAGCGATTTCCTTCAAGAAACACCATATTAGATCACCCTTTTTGAGTGGTTAATTCTAAAAATTGTTCAACATCCTGTTCACATATACGAATTCCCTTTTCCCAGAATGTCTTTTCTGTAATATCCTCACCTAAATGTTTCATCGCTAAATCTTCTACTGACATAACAGCTGTATCTTGTAATAAAGCGATATATTTATCTTCAAAGCTACTACCTTCTTCTTTAGCTTTAGCATAAATACTTAATGAGAACAAATATCCAAATGTATATGGGAAATTATAAAACGGTACACTTGTCATATAGAAGTGCAATTTTGAAACCCAGAAATGTGGATGAGCAACATTTAGCGCACCTGCATAAGCTTCCTTCTGTGCCTCTTCCATTATTTCATTCAAGCGTTGAGCTGGTACAATTCCTGACTCACGTTCTTCATAAAAACGTGTTTCAAATAAGAATCGAGCATGAATATTCATGAAAAATGCTACACTGCGTTGAATTTTATCTTCAAGTAATGCTATTTTTTCATCTTCTGATTTTGCTTCTTGAACAGCTGCATCTGCAACAATCATTTCAGCAAATGTAGAAGCTGTTTCTGCCACACCCATTGCATAGCTAGTATTCAAAGTATGAATAGGACGTAATGCATACGAATGGAATGCATGACCAAGTTCATGTGCTAATGTTGCAACATTAGACATAGTACCACTATAAGTCATGAAAATACGCGATTCCTTCGTTAATGGTAATCCGGTACAAAATCCACCCGGACGTTTATTTGGGCGGTTTTCAGCTTCAACCCAGCCATTTTCAATTGCATTTGTAGCAAAGGCTTCTAGCTTTTTGCCAAATCGTCCGAAATTTTTGATAACAAATGCTGCGCCTTCTTGATAAGAAATCGTCTCAGTTGATGCAGTAATTGGAGCATCTAAGTTGAACCAATCTATTGTACTCGTATTTAATAGCTCTGCTTTACGCTTTAAATATTCTGCGAAAGGTGCTTTATGATCTATAATTGCACCCCACATAGCATCAATTGTTTTAGGCTGCATACGGTTAGTTTGAAGTGGCTCTTGTAATACCGAATCCCAACCTCTTTTTTTGTATGTAGCTAACCGGAACCCTGCTATATGATTCAACGTTTTTGCAAAGAATTCCTCTTTTTCAGTCCATGTTTTTTCAAGAGCTTCATAAGCAGCTTGACGTACTGCCGCATCCGGATGTGAACTTAAGTTATTTGCTTGACCTACAGATAGTTCTTTTTCTTCACCATCAATTATAAAAGGAATTTTAATATCACTAATCAATAGATCATACATTTCTCCCCAAGCATTATAACCATCAACCTTTAATGCAGAAATTATGTTCTCTTCTTGCTCAGAAAGTTTTAATTTAGTTTCATCTCGCCATTCATTTAAGGTGAATTTGAATTGTGATAGCTCTTCAGTAGCTAGTAGCGCTGTCCATATTTTTTCTTCTATACCACTTAGCACTTGCTGAAATTGCAATTTAATTGGTGCAAAACTTGCAGCTAGTGATGAAATTTCGCCTCGCAATAGGGAAGCTTTTTTGTCTGTCATATCTTGTGCTTGTAAACACGAGATAAATGAACCAATTTGCCCTATATTAACATATACTTCTTTCATTAATTCTAGAACATCTAAAATGGATCTTGCATCTTCTACTATAATACTTGAAACGGCTTTTTGTAATATTTCTAATTCAACTGGAATTTCGTCTAACTGTACTCTTAGCTCTTTTGAATTGCTACCCCCAGCAAATATAGACTCTAAATCCCATACTTCTGGATATTGTTGTTTTGTCATATTCAAGCCTCCATTACTAAAATAGATTACATATTAGTATAATGCTTCTAGACACGAAATAGTTATACTTCTTCGCTAATAGTTTCTAATGGATCAGTAATTTGTAAACCTCTAAGTTCACATTCCTTTGTAACATGTGCGATTACTTCTTTTAGAACTTGAATACGTGCGTATTTTTTATCATCACCTGATATTAAAATCCATGGTGCTTGTGGTTTATCAGTCTTCTCAAACATATCATTTGCTGCCTCAACATAAATTGGCCATTTGTCACGATTTCGCCAATCTTCATCCGTTAGCTTCCATTTTTTATAAGGATTTTCTTGTCGTTCTTTAAATCGATTTAATTGTTCTTCATTTGACACTTGAATCCAGAATTTTGCTACGATATAGTTATCATCTGTAAGTAGTTTTTCAAATTGGTTAATTTCTTCGTAGGCACGTTGCCATTCTTCTTTTTTAGCAAAGCCTTCAATACGTTCTACTAGTACACGTCCGTACCATGTACGATCAAAAATACCAATTTGGCCTTTGTAAGGTAGGCGCGTCCAAAAGCGATGTAGATAGTTATATTTCAGCTCGAAGGGTTGCGGTGCGGCAATTGGATGAACGATATATCCACGAGGATCCAGTCGTTGTGTTAAACGTTTAATGGCGCCACCTTTACCAGCTGCGTCCATTCCTTCAAATGCTAATACGAGCCCAATATCATGATTGAATAAGAACTGTTGAATATTTAACAATTCAAATTGTAGTTTTTTTAGTTCCTTTTTGTAGGAAGGCTTATCGTTTAGATGTTTGTCTAATTTCATATCTTCAATGCGTTTACTCACTTTAAACACTCCTTTTACTTTTATAGTAGTATTTTACAGCAAATTGTTCTGAAATGATATTTGTTGTTCTAACTAATCAAATGTATACTTTATACATACGCACTATAATTGGTAGTGATTATTTGTATATTTACGCAATTGCTAACAAGATATTTTTCTACTTCAGACTGCAACGAAATTTAGGATTTTATATTAATCTCAACATGAAGGAGGAGATTTTATTGGGGAGATTACTAATTATTACTATTGCTTATATTGCAATGGTAACTGTAAACTTAGCTGCTAATATTCTTCCACTAAACGGTCAAACTACTGGCGACATCTCCGAAAGTTATACGGTTCTTTTCACTCCAGCACGATATGTTTTTAGTATTTGGGGCTTTATATACATAATTTTAGCTTACTGGATTTACAAACATTGGTACAATTACCAGAGAGAGAACACGATATCTATTCAACAAACGCTGTTATTTACAGCCAGTTCATTACTTAATATTTTTTGGATTTTCCTGTGGCATTATAACTACTTCCAAATTTCAGTTATCGTAATGCTATTATTATTAGCTTGTCTAGCACTTCTATATTTCTCATATAGTAACGATGAACAAGCATGGTCAAAACGCATACCGATCTCTATTTACTTTGCTTGGATTTGCGTAGCAACAATAAAAAATATCGCTTTCGTACTAACGTATAACCATTGGAGTGGCTTAGGATTAAGTGATCCTTTATGGGCTGTTATTATGCTCACTCTAGGTACCGCTATTGCACTTCATATGCGTTTCCACTATTTCGATATTAACTTTCCTACCGTCTTCATTTGGGCTTATATTGGAGTTGCGATAAAAAATGGATTTGAGGAATTACTCGTAACGACTGCTGCCCTTTTTTTAAGTGGTGTCTTATTGGCAGGAATATTATTTATAAAAAAACAAAAGCCTTCTAAATAACTGTATAACAAAAAGGCCTTCCTTGATGAAATTTCAAGGGAGGCCTTTTCAATATTTTAATCTAATTTAGTTGTAATAATCGGTTCACCATCTGTTACGATGATTGTATGTTCATATTGTGCAACTAGTGATTTATCAGGCGTTATAAATGTCCAACCATCACCTGACTCAACGATGTGTTCTGCTTTTTGTGAGATGAACGGTTCAACAGCTAAAACCATTCCTTCTTTTAAAATTGTACGATCCCATGCATCAAAATAGTTCAATACATGTTGTGGATCTTCATGAAGTGAACGCCCAATGCCATGCCCAGTTAAGTTCATAATAACCGCTAAGCCATTTGCTTTCGCTTCACGTTCTACAGCTTTACCGATTTGATTTAAACGGGCACCTGGTTTTACTTTCGTCATCGCACGATCAAATGCACTTTCTGCAACTTGGCAAAGTTTATCGATTTCTGGATAAGATCCACCACCTACAACAAATGACACACCTGTATCTGCAAAGTAGCCATCAACATGACCTGAAACATCGATATTAATAAGGTCTCCCTCTTTTAATGTAAGGTTCCCTGGAATGCCGTGTGCAACTTGTTCGTTCACACTTATACATGTATATCCCGGAAAATCATATTCACTTTTAGGTCCTGAAACGGCTCCATTTTCTTCAAATAAACGGCCACCAATTTCATCTAATTCTTTTGTTGTAATTCCTGGCTTTGTTGCAGCCTTCATCGTTTCACGGATTTGGGCCATTACACGTCCAGCTTTTTTCAATGCTGCAATTTCCTCTTGAGTTATAGCTATCATTTTATACGATCCCTTCTTCTCATATGTCTACTCTCTACTATAACACTTTTTTCGCAAAATGAAGAACATGAAATTCGAGTATCTCTCCATTTCAAATGTCTATATATTTAGAAAAGTTTCGTTTAGTTCTTATATTAATATATGAAATTTTGTTACTGAAAGTACTAAAAGAGGACTCCATCTATAAGGAATCCTCTTTTTTGTATCAATTTTTTTGTTGTAATAAACGAGGTGCTGAAGTAAATAATAATACCGCTACAACGGCTGTTAGTATAGTAGCTGGCAACATATACGTACCATTATAAATTATAGAATACAAATAAACATTTTGATCACCTGCATATTTACTAAAGAATACAACCCCTGCTGTAGTATGTGCCACATATCTCAATAACCCTCCAAGAGTAGTACCTAGTACAATATACAAAGTGATTTCTTTTTTGTTTAATTGCTTACTTGCCGCAAACACTAGATGTCTCACAACACCAGCTAAACCGACTACAGTAAATGCTATAAAATAATCGATAAATCCTTGAACAGGTGTAAAAATTGAGGCACCCATCGACACTTGCAATAAACCAACTAAAAATCCCGTAATCAAACCACCTGATACACCCCAACGAAATGCCATTAATACAATCGGTACCATAACAAGACTTATAGAACCACCTTGAGCCCATAGCTTAAATGACAACTGATCCAAAATTAAACCGATTGTAGCAAAAATTGCAATCTCGATTAAAAACAATAATCTCTTTTTATTCACAATAAACATCCTCCCGTAGTTCTGATGTAGAACACACAAGACCTAAAACGTATCTCATTTGTAAATGAGCTCTAGATAGTAAAACTTTCGGCAACAAAAAAACGACATCAGGACAGGTCCTGACATCGGTTATATGTCGATTTCTATCCACATTCCTACGCAAGCATTAACTTACAGGTTCAAAGGGTTAGAACTTTGGGTTCACTCTCAGCCGACCATTTCGGCTCCCCTTGTGGTAAATACATCATTTAATTGTAATTATCGAACTCCCCTATTGTACTCAAACGATTCTTATTTTTCAATAGATTACTCTAAAATGTTAAAGAACTCTCTGCCAAAAACAAATATAATTTCCCACTGTAGATGATGACCTTTTATACGGGCGTGGAGCTACTGATATGAAAGCCGGAGTTGCGGCGGCGATGATAGTCAGCTTTGTTGAGCTATCTAAATCAGCTGATAAGCTGCCTAGACGCCTTCAACTCCATCTGGTGACAGACGAAGAAACTGGAGGTGAAAATACATTAGGATGGCTTAACTCCTAATGGGGATAATGGCCAATTTGTTATTTATGGTGAACCGACACGTCTGCAAATTGGATTACAAGCAAAAGGCATTTTACAATTCGAACTTTAATTCAAAAGTAAAGCATCACAATGGTAGTCGCACTTTGGATGGGATAAATGCTATTTTACAAGCCATGCACTTCCACTCAAAACTGCTAGAATCACCAATAAAAATGCCCGTATTGCTTTTTATGACTCTCCATCGATTAATTTGGCTACAATACAAGCAGAAGAACGTTTTAATATCGTCCCAGATCCGTGCAATGTACGTTACGATTTCCGATGCGTGGACAATTAGCAGAAGGTATTCTAAAAGATATTAAAAAAATTTCTCGATGACGAAACAATCCAAGTTGAAATCATTATTCACAGTATTGCTCCTTGCAGTTACAACAAATGCTGAAGTTTGTGACAAGAAGGCCATGCTAGTTGGACAAACGGCTCTACTGATACTAGATTTTATGCAGCAGATGGCGTAGCAGCAATCAAATTCGGACCAGACGGAGCAGATTGGCATGGTCCTTCTGAATATATCAGTATTTCATCTATATAATCTATATACCATTTCGCAGATATAATAAAAAGACATGCATTAAGTTGAATCTTTTTGGGCGCTGTAGCGTAAATAATAATATGAATGGAGGTGCTTGTGCTGGATAATAATCGAGTATTATCTGCATTATGTTATTTCAGTATATTTTTTGCAGGATTTCTTTTGCCAGTGATTGTTTATTTTGTAAGTACTGATTCGGATGTAAAACACCATGCTAAACGAGCATTCATATCACACTTATTACTTATTATCCCCTCAATTATTGGTTTCTTTATTTTCTTTATCGTATTTGGTTTTTATGGAACTAGTTCTAATAATGTTTTGAGTGCAGGACCTATTTTAGTTATCTCGTTTATTGTTGTAGAAATATTATTATCTGCGGCAGTAATCATTTGGAATATCATACAAGGTGTTCGTGTACTACGCGTTTAAGATGAAGCATTTAGGGAATAAAAATAGTATTAGCTTTTAAGAAATGGAGTGCTACTAAATGAAGGTAAGAAACGTAGTAAAAACTGCAATTAAATTAGCACCAATTGTTTACCCAATTGTTATTAAAGTTATTGATGCTCGTAAATCCAAATCGAAACAAATACCAATGAAAAGATATAAACCATAGTATTATTGCTCTTATGCGGATAAATTCATGCATAGGGGTTTTTTTATGGGTTTTTGATTGTTGCTCTAACTGGGATGTTTGTTGTGATAAGTCATTTGATTGTTGCGCTAACTCCTTTGATTGTTGCACTAACTGA
>NZ_JBNNTI010000004.1:50457-124532 GCF_050278625.1 Viridibacillus sp. NPDC096237
CTGAGATGTTTATTGCGCTAACTCACTTGATTGTTATTTAGCAGAATATTCACGTCTTCTACATCCTAATTTCAAGCTGTATATCGCGCAATTCCCATTCATTTCTTACCTATAAAAAATGGGATATTCCTGAGGTGGCATATCAATTCGATTGTTGCTCTAACTGGGATGTTTGTTGTAGTAACTCATTTGATTGTTGTAGTAACTCCTTTGATTGTTGCACTAACTGAGATGTTTATTGCGCTAACTCACTTGATTGTTATTTAGCAGAATATTCACGTCTTCTACATCCTAATTTCAAGCTGTATATCGCGCAATTCCCACTCATTTCTTACCTATAAAAAATGGAATATCCCTGAGGTGGCATACCAATTCGATTGTTGCTCTAACTGGGATGTTTGTTGTAATAAGTCATTTGATTGTTGCGCTAACTCATTTGATTGTTGCACTAACTGAGACGTTTGTTGCGCTAACTCCTTTGATTGTTATTTAGCAGAATATTCACGTCTTCTCTATTTCAATTTAAGGATAAATATACTCAATCTACATTCTTCTATAACGATAAAAAAACTGGTACGTCCCAAGGGAGCGTACCAGTTTTTACGTATTTAATTAAAATGCCCAACTACCGTTGCGGAAGATTGGTTCTACTGTACCATCTGTTAAAACACCGTCGATATTCATGTCGGCACTACCAATCATGAAATCTTCATGTGTAATAGAAGTATTAATACCATGTTCTTCTAATTGTTCTTGAGATAGAGCACTACCACCTTCGTAACATGTTGGGTAGGCTTCACCAATAGCTAAGTGATTAGAAGCATTTTCATCAAATAATGTGTTGTAGTAAAGAATATTTGATGCAGAGATTGGTGATTCATGTGGTACTAATGCTACTTCACCAAGATATTTTGAACCTTCATCAGCTTTGATTAATTCTTGTAGTAAATCGTTCCCAACGCGAGCTTCCGCTTTGATGATTTTGCCGTTTTCAAATGTTAGCTTGAAATCATCAATGATATTGCCTTGGAAGACAAGTGGTTTTGTATTCGATACAACTCCGTTTACTCCGTATTTAGATGGCATTGTATATACTTCTTCCGTCGGCATATTAGCTACAAACGAAGTATTCTCTGGTGTTTTACTAGCACCAGTTTGCCAAATATGTTTGATAGGTAATTCAATTGTCAAATCAGTTCCTGGTGCTGTGTAATGAAGTTTTGCATAGCGTTTAGCATTCAGTATATCCGCACGTGTGTATAGATTTACTAAATGGCCTTTCCAGTTTTCAACAGCATTTCCTTCACCAATACGAACCGTTTTGAAAATTGCTTCCCATAAGGCTTCTACTTGCTTATCAACTTCTACATCTGGGAAAACTTTCGCTGCCCATTGCTTTGATGGTACGGCAATAATTGCCCATGCAATTTTGTCATTCATCACAGCATTACGGTAATTCGTTAATGCTTTACCTGCTGCTTTTTGCTGTGCAGATAGCTTAGACACAGGGACACCTGATAATAGATCTGGATCCGCGGCATCAATCCACAATAATGCACCTTTACGTTCAATTAGCTCGTTACGTTGCTCGCTAATCCAACGAGGGTATTTTGCAAATTCATCCTCAGGAGCATTGTCAAAAAAAGCGCGGTCAATTTCTCCATCAGAGAAATTGACTGTAACGCGGCCTGCTCCTGCTGTATAAGCTTCTTTTACAACTAAGCGTGTGAATTCAATTGTATCCGTAGTCGTGTTAATTAGAAGTGTTTGACCTTTTTGAATATTGACGCCTACTTTTACAGCAAGCTCAGCAAATTGCGCTAATTTCTCCTGGAATGTCATACTTATTTGCCCCTTTTCACAGTAGGTTTGGTTGTTCCTTCGATTAATTTACCAGCTGTCCACGTTTTTCCAACGGGTTTTGATGGTAGCTCACGAGTCCATTTACGATACGTATGCTCTTCATGGTGTGCAAGTAATGTTAATACTTCACCATCTGCTCCTGCACGTCCTGTACGGCCTGAACGATGTAAGTATTGCTCCATTGTATGTGGTACATCCACATGTATTACATGCGTTAGGCCTTCAATGTCTAATCCACGTGCAGCTACATCTGTCGCGATTAAAATACGTGCTTCCCCTTTACGGAATGAATCAAGTGCTTTTTTACGCTCTTCTTTTTTCATTTCTGAGTGTAAAACAACAATTGGTGCAGCACGGTATGAAAGCTTTGTTTCTTTCATTAATAATTGGTCTAAATTATTTACGAATGCTAAACCACGTAAACCATTTACATTTGAAAGTTTGCGTAACATCTCTGTTTTATTTCTTTCTTCAATTTTCATAAATGAGTGAGTTACTTTACCTTGGTTTGGCATTTCATCTAAGTTAACTTTGAAACGTACAGGCTCATTCATCATACGTGCAGCAACTAGCTCGATTTCTTCAGTAATCGTTGCAGAAACAACGGCTACTTGACGGCCATGGCTTGCTCCGTCGATAAATGATTTTACTAATACGCGATAGTCACGACTAAGAAGCTGATCCCCTTCATCAAGGATAATTTTCGTTAGTTCATGAAGCTTTAGTTTTTTTGCTTTTACTAATTCATTTAGACGTCCTGGTGTACCGACAACGATCGTTGGCTTTTTCTTTAGTTTATCAATTTGACGTTGTGGATTTGCACCGCCTATTAACGGAACAACTGTAATGTTCGTTCCTGCAACCCACGTACGGATAACTTCAACGATTTGCATACACAACTCTTGTGATGGAGCGATAATTAGTGCTTGTGTCGCTTTTTTAGAACCATCAACTGTTTGTAAAATTGGCAATAGATATGCAAGTGTTTTACCTGTTCCTGTTGGAGATTCTGCTACTACGTCCTTGCCTTCAAGTAATGCAGGAATCATTTCATCTTGGATTGGCATTGTATGTTCGAAAGTCCATTTTTTTTGTAAATCTTCGTTTAATAAAGTTAAAAAAGACATTGCTGTTCCACCTTCTCTCATTCACATATACAGAATGTGAAATATAGTTTTTATATAAAAACCTGCCCTTTAATTGAGATAAGGACAGGTTTTTACGCTCTAATCTAGTAATTCATATCCACAACTAACAATAGCACAATCAGCAAGTACAAGTAACGAATCAATATAAGAATCATCAAGAGCTAACTCACGGTTTACAATCGAAAGCTCAGTACATCCTAAAACTATACGATCACAACCTTCTGCTTTTATCGCCTCTTCGATCACATTCCATTCATCACGTGTAACAGCTTTACCTGCTTTTACACTATCATAAATGATAGACATGACTTGCTTTTGTAGTTGTTGATTTGGAATAACTGGTTCTAAACCAACCTCTTCCAATGCTTGTTGATAAACTCCTGAGGTCAGCGTACCAATCGTTGCTAATACTCCAACACGTTTAGCACCGAGTTGTTTCGCTTTATTTGCTGTTTCTCGAATCATATGCAGTACTGGTACTGGTGAGTTTTCTTGTAGCTCATCATAAAATGAATGTGCTGTGTTACAAGGGATTGCAATTAGCTCTGCTCCAGCAGTTGCTAGCTTATGCGTATCCTCAACCATTAAGGGTACTGGACTTGGTTCAGATGGATTCAGAATATGAGCTGTTCTGTCAGGAATCCTTGTGTCATTGTCTATAATACAATGCACATGTTCCTGATCTTTGATAGCTTTCGTTCTGCGAACAATCATTTCTCCTACAAGCATTGTCGCAAGTGGTCCTACTCCGCCAATAATACCTAACGTTTTTTTATTCATACTTAAGACAAACCTTTGTTATTAAAATATTTTTTGTATTTGCGGTAATAGTTCAAATTGTTTAGCGTTAATTTAAACCAACGTTTAATGTTAAAGTCTTTTTTATAATATAACGAATTCGTCATTTTACCGGCTCTGATTAAACGTTTTGCTTCTGCTTTTAGTTCCTCATTTTGAGCATATTTGAATAGAACGCCTTTAGGGATGATCATCCATAAATGCTTTTCTTTCGCATATGTTAAACCTAAATCTTTGCCTAACATACGGTCATCTGCTACATACTTCATCAAGTTATGTCCACTTGCTGTTACGTAGTAGCTACTACGACCGTTACGTAAATTGATTTCGAATAATTTATATTCGCCATCACGAGAATCGTACTTCATATCAAAGTTAGCAAAGCCTGTGTAACCGATATCTTCTAGGAAAACACGTACTCGGTCCATGATTTCTTTATCATATGTGTTAATGATTGCTGCATAACTACCAATACCTTCTGGTGAATGTTCTTCAAGGATTGGATTACCAAGAGACATCAATTTCACTTTACCATCTTGTCCAACATAGGCGTTCAATACACGCATATACGAATCGTCACCAGGGATGAATTCTTGGATAATTAAATGGTCTTTATATGATGAGCTATAAATAGCTTTTAAAATTGCTGTTTTCTCTGCTTCATCATGTGCCACGAATACTTTTTTCTTACCTGGGAAGCTACATGCCCAGTATTCAACCGAGTTAGAGGCTTTAATAATAATAGGATATTTGAATTTTACGTCAAAGCCTTCATATGTCTCGTACGTGCATGTATCAGTTTTTGGATAGCTGAAATTATATTTCTCACACATTTTGTAGAAGTTTTCTTTCAACAAAATTTGGTCCATTAATGATTCATCAATATACGGCACTGTGAAGTATTTGATTAACTCAGGTTTGTTTTTAATAATTAGCTTTGCATAATCATCGCCACAAGCTAATAGCAATAATTTCTTATGAGAATATTTCTTTGCCACTTTCACCAATTCATCTACAAAATTTTCTTGTTTGTTTATATTGGGTACTTGTACAAAGTGAAGAATACTACTATTTTGTGTTGCTGTTAAATGTGAACGACCGATAACGATTGGTTTAATACCGTATACTTCATAAAATGAACGAGCCATTCCATATGCATTCATATCGGATCCGATTAATATTGGTAAAAATGGTTGTTCTGCCATTGTATATCATCTCACTTATAATCTATTGTTTTGCCATTAGTGTAACATATTTCGCAAATTCTTTTCGAATGTTCATATACGACTTATGTACCCTTATCAAAAAATCACAGAGGGCAATCCCCCTGTGATGATTACTTCCGAATTGCAACAGCTTGTGATCCGAGTTTCTTATAGCTTTTGAAGAACCTAGTTTCATCGTGAGAAACATAGCCATGTAACGGATCCATCACAATTACTTTATCATCTATATGCCCGATTAGGACTACAGCATGAAGATTACGATACATATCCAGCTTGTTATTTGTTCCTTTAATCCACCAGCCTTCTTTGAAAGTAGGCTTGGATAAATCAAGTGTAACCCAAACTACAACAGGTATTCCCTCTTGTACGAGCGAGATTATTTCCTTAGAACTTTGACCACTTACATTTTCTACTTGCAACGATACGTCTTTATCTTTGGCTATTTTCTTAGCTGCCTTTTCAATAACTGGTGCAAAGACATATGTGCCTGTATGTTTGTTAAATGGGTCACCCGCATATGCTTTCGCTGGATCGGGACCTATTCTTTTATTGCCTTTTTCAACAATCTCTTGTTTTGGTAAGTAGTTTTTAGCCATCTTTGTTTTTGATAGATTTAGCCCATAATAATTAAGTGCTGCTGTTAAAGCTGTGATTTCACAGCCATGGGGTAGTTCAGGATTTTGCATTATAATCGGCACATCTAATTGCTGTGCCTCACGCTCAAAATATGTCTCTAAAACTACATAGCCCATATCTTCTTCAATTGTTACAACTTTACCGACGCTTTTTTTTTGTTCACTTTCATCTGTATAAATCGATGAAGTGACAAACAAATATTGATGCCCTTCTTGTAAGTCAGTAACGATAGCTTCACCTTCTATATCCCCAGTTGCTGTCGTTACATCCTCATCCGTCTCCATATCTCGGACGGTCACTTTCATATCTGGTATCGGCGTGCGGCTACCGAATTCAACAATGAGTACTTTTATGCCCTCATTTTGCTGCTTTTCTTTTGCTGGGGAAATGCTATTGCAACCGCTCACCGCTACCAGCATTACAAAGCAAAAGAGGAGCAGCCTCATTGGCATTTTACCTCTCTTATCCAATGCTGATGATCCCTTCTACTTGTCACTTGTTTTTAGCTAAAATATTTTTTGTACCAAACTAAGAACATATAAATTGTCCAGATTTTACGTTGATTTTTCGCTTTGCCTTCATAGTGGTCTGTTAATAATTTAACGATTGCTTGTTGGTCAAAGAATTGTGCTGCTTCTGGAGATTCAAATGATTCTTTAATCTTGTTGAAGTATTTCTCTTCTTGTATCCATAAACGAATTGGTACTGGGAAACCGATTTTTTTTCGGTTAGCCCATGCTTCTGGCAATGCACGTTTAGAAGCTACTCGGAATGCATACTTCGTATCTACTTCATTAATACGGTAGCGAGACGGTACTTTCGAAGCAACTTTCATTACTTCTTTATCAAGGAATGGTACGCGTAATTCAATTGAGTGCGCCATACTCATTTTATCTGCTTTTAATAAAATATCGTCGACTAACCATAAGTTTAAGTCTAAGATTTGTTTTTTCGTTAAATCGTCTTCACCTGCAGCTTTTTTATAAACAGGCATAACGATGTCTTTGACTGTCGGTGCATTGTTATATTTAGCTGTTAAAATATCAGTTGCCTCTTGCTCTTCGAAAATATGAGCTTGTCCAATAAACGTTTCTTCTACTGGTAAGCCACCTTTCATCAAGAAGTGTTTACCTCTTACTTCTGGAAGTTTTTTGGCTATTTCTGATACTGGACGACGGATGAAGTCCGGTACTTTTTTATATTTTTTCATAGGAGCTGATTCATCATACTCTTCATAACCACCGAATAATTCATCGGCACCTTCACCAGATAACACAACTGTTACATGTTTACGTGCAAGTTCTGCTAAGAAATAAAGTGGTACGATAGATGGATTTGAATGAGGTTCATCCATAATATATTGAATTTCCTCAATTTTGTTGAAGCATTCATCTGGATCAAGCACTTCGTTGATATTTTCAATTCCAAGCTCTTTAGAAAGTTCTTTTGCATTGTCAATCTCAGAGAAGTTTTGAGCGCTAAAGCCAACTGAGAATGTTTTATCTGGTTTTAATACAGAAGCTACATAACTTGAGTCAACACCACTAGATAGGAATGAACCTACTTTAACATCCGAGATTTTATGAGCTTTAATCGAATCACGTACAACACTATCGATTTCTTCAACGATTTCGTCAAGTGGACGCTCTTCAGGGTTGAATTTTGGTTCCCAGTAGCGAGTAGTAGTCACTTTACCGTTTTCGTACGTCATATAGTGAGCAGCTGGCAATTTGAAAACACCTTTAAAGAATGTTTCATTTAACACTGGGAATTGGAATGTTAAATAAGGTTTCAACGCTTTTTCATTTAATACTTTATCGAAATGTGGATGTGGCAAGAATGTTTTAATTTCTGAACCGAACATTAAAGTACCGTTCATATGACCATAATAGAAAGGTTTAATACCGAACATATCGCGTGCAGCAAATAATCGTTTGTTGTTGCGATCCCAAATAACGAATGCGAACATACCACGTAGTTTCGTTACTAATTTAGTACCGTATTCTTCATAACCATGAATTAAAACTTCACTATCCGTTTCAGTTTTAAATGTATGACCTTTTTCTACTAAATCTTTACGGATATCTTGATAGTTATAAATTTCACCATTAAAGATCAATACTAACGATTGGTCTTCATTGTATAAAGGCTGGCTACCATTTGCTAGGTCAATAATACTTAAACGACGGAAACCAAGTGCAGCCTCGCCATCTGTATAAGTACCTGCAGAGTCTGGTCCACGGTGAATAATTTGGTTCATCATATTCTCTAACACTACGTCAGGGTTTGAAACCTCACCTATAAATCCTGTAAATCCACACATATATTTAAATTCTCCTATCTCGTTACAATCAGTCTTATATTTTTACATACTTTAGTTTGCTTAATAATTAAAAATCACATAGTAATTATACGCTATTTTTTCAATTTCTCCAATGTTTGTACCTAATGATAAAGTCATTTTATCGCCTAATATTCGTGATTATTGTACTATTTTCTCACAAAATTGAAAAAGACTGCCACAAAGTAGCAATCTTTTATTGACAATGCTTTTGATATTCTTCCACAAGCTCTTCAATAGATACTTGATAAAGCTGTTTATCATTTACTTTAAAAACACCTAAAGCCATTAAATCATCTATGATATGCATCTTTTTACTATCTTCTATTAATTGTTCTCTTTGTTCAATCATATAAAAAACCCCTTCTTACATAAATTGCTTTATTACCCATACCCGAAAGTTCGTAAATTAAACAATTTGCTTACATTTTGACCCGATAAGCGGTATCCACTTTTTAATCCCTTTATATACAAGATAGCCTAATACCGAGCCCAATGTATTTAACCAAAGATCATCTACATCAGTACTACGCATTTGAGGTAGTTGAATCGTTTCGATAAAGACAGATAAGCTCAATGCTGTGATAAAAACATAAGGGAACATCTCCATCTTGTGCCATAACAGAGGTAGTAAAAATCCAATTGGCATGAAGATGGCTATATTACCTAGAAAGTTAATGAAAAATGGCTGCCATAAATCTAAATAATGAATGGCGTTATACACGTCAGTAAACACTTGGAACAACTTTAAATTCACACCTAAAATTATATCCTCTTGAAAACGCATTTGAAAATTCTGTAGACTCATGCCATTTCTAGGTACGATTGTTTCATAGAACAGACCAATTACATACACAGAAAAGAACAATAATCCTATTTCATGCCACCTATTGGTCGGTGGATTCCCTTTTCTTTTGCGAGACTTAAATCGTAAATAAACAACAAAAGGAATCGCTATAATCATAACAGGTATCATTTCAAGTAGGTAATACAGTATATCTGACAACCTTTTCACTCATTTCATACTTTCTATTTAACAGGACAAATAATATAGGATTAGGTTGCAAGGAAATATTAAAATTCGATTACAATATTATTAATAATAACTTAATATAAATATGTTCATCTCAAGACAGGGGAATCGCCTTATACAAATACCATATTTAAACAATCGTGATTAGCCTAACTATAGCATATAATTCATTCTTTTTGTGAACAAAAAACGTTAAATTTAAGAGACTTTAATTTCTCTACTAATTCAGTACTGACAGGGATATGTAAGATTCCATCTTAAAAAAAATTGAACATTCTATCCTATGAAATGGTCAATTTTTTTAACGCTATTTTTCTCTCCATTATTCAATTAATTAGGTCCATTCACCATAATAATTTTAATAATTTACTATTCCCCCTTTAATAGATTACTTCTTACTAAACAAGTGCCAAAAAGTTAAAAAAGCCGATTAAATTAACTCTTCACTAGAGATGACTTAATCAGCCTTCATATTGTTAATGAATATATTGCTTTTTACTGTTCACTATAATTTGTTTTAACGTTGTTAGTTTACCAATGACTACTTGTGAAAGTTCAGCCAGTTCTATTAAGTATTCTTCAGCAAGTGCTTGGTTACCATTGTTATATGCATGTACTGCTTTTTTGGCAACTTCATGTACTAACGCATGTGGCTTTTCTAACTCTTTATAAGCAGGCTCTGTACCTAACAATTCCTTCCCTTTGCCGTGATACCATACGCCAAGACGGGAATCTTTGTGCGATGAAATATCATGTTCACTCATTTGTTCAAAGCCGAGCATTAAGTTATAAATTCTCCAACGCCATAATAAATGATCTGTAATAGTTAATTCAATTATGTCTTCTTGACTAATAATAAAGTTTTTTGAAATGGTTTCTGTACGATAGTGATTAATCATTTTGCTTAATTCGTATATTTCCTGACCAGTTTTATAGGAAATATCTTTACTACGGCTTGAATTTTCGGCAATATTCTTATTACGAATTGTAATATCATTTGCAGCAGACGCCTGTTGATGTGTAGTACTAGCAATTTCCTTAAAATGCATCCCCTGTTGTTGTAATGCAACGTTTAAATCTGCTAAAGCCGTAGAGATATTCGCTGTATCATTTACACCACGGTGCAAGTCCTCTGCTGACTTCTTCGTAAGTGTATCAATATTATTCGTGATTTCTAAGAGCTTTTGAATATCATTATGAATTGATAGAACAGACGATTTTGTATTATCTGCTAGTTTACGAACCTCTTCTGCAACAACAGCAAAACCTTTACCGGATTCTCCAGCACGAGCAGCTTCAATTGACGCATTTAACGCTAATAAATTTGTTTGTTCTGCAATCCCTTTAATGAATTCCATTAATTGAGAGACACTTTTCACACGATCAACTAGCTCAGTCACGTTATCCTGTACCTGATGCTGCCCCTCATCTGTCGTTTTTAATAATTGAGTTACATTTTGTAAGGCATCAATACCATTATGTAATTCTTCCAATGAAGATTGAGTATGCTTTGAAACTTCTCCTACGGATGCTGCAATTTCATCAACACTCGCATCTAATTGCTCCATAGATGCGTTCGCCGACAAAACGTCTAACTCCTGTCTTTCTTGGAATTGAATTAAGTTTTTAATCTGATCTAATTGCACATTATATTTAATAATTTCTCCCAACCCACTTACAATGGATCCAGCTTGTATTTCTATATAAGTTTCAACAATAAGCTGTTGATCAATCGTAACAATACTATCGTAAGCAAGTAACACATCTAGCATCTTCTTTCGGTCTTTTGGGAATGCCTCAACAATTAGAGGAATAATAAATTGATTGATAAGTGTGTATGCTGAAATCATCCAGTTAGGTAATACACCTATTTTGGCATGAGTATAAGCAATTTTCCTTCTACGGAAAATATAATTTAAATCTAATTCATCTTGAAAAATGCTCATAAAATGCTTATGAATTAATTTTTTCAGTTTATCTACAGAAGAATATTGGTCGATTACTTCTTTAAACTCATCAATTTGCATTAAACGATCGTAGAACTTATCTAAAATCATTTCGTGGTTCTTCTCGTAAATATCCTGTAACTCACCGACAGATTCCCTACCCACTTGTGATAATCCTAAAAAGTTCAGTTTTTCCTGAAAACGTTCATTGGAAATAATATCTGAACCAGGTGTAGATGAAAAATATTGATAATGACCTTTCGTTTTACCAAACATATATATCCCCTTTGTATTCTTAATATTTTCACAATCTACAGCGACATTTCGACTAATAAAATCTTCATTTACACTTAAAATGCAGTTTCTACTATTCCCACGAGTTAAACGAGTAGTATATTAATACCATTAACTTCCAACCTAATGGTCTATACCGCCCATGATTAACATATAGCAAAAAGTACCAAATAATCAATGGTTCATTAAAATGTTCACAAATTATTCTTTTCTCGAGATAATTAGGACAATATTTCCACAAAAAAATCGAGCATCTTAGAGAAGCTCGATTTAAAACGTAAACGCACTATCGTATTCTGTTAGATATCTACTTGCCTATCGATTCAACTTCCAATTAGAATAAGCACCTTTAATTCAGTTACGTTATCGACATTCTTTTTTTCAAAAAAAATAACCGTCCCCTCCACAAAAGGTTTGACGGTTATCTCTGACCTCAGACCAACCACTTTTTCTGTGGTTACTAGTCACTAAACTGAACGTTCGCAGCGTTCGGTCTTTTTATGTTATGCTTTTCTATCCTTATTATACAATTCTGTCAATTGATTTTCAAGAAATGGGTTTTATCCCCTTATATATATAATAGTAATGTTCTATTATTTAGGCGACAATACTTTGTCATCGAAAGTTACAATCACAATCTCAGCATTTGTGATGCTTGGTAACGATTTTGCCATCAATGGTGAATGGTATGCAGAAATTTTCATACCTGGCTTTAATTCAGTTTCCCCACCCAACATCGGGATTACTTTTGTATCTTTCAAGATATTCAGAATTACATAGTTGTCTGTAGATTGATCAGATCCAACATTGACATACACTTGCCCTTTCGTCGTACTATTCGATGCAACGATTGTACCCTCAACTTTATTGTATTCCATTTCTTTCACAACAATTTTATCGGCATGTGTTTGAGCTGGGTAGACCATTGTCATCATTTCACCGTAGTAGGTATCCACACGAACATCAGTCTTCAACGCTGCTAACCTTAGTACGTTACCTGCTTGGTTGACGATTTGGGTGTTCTCATCCACCGATAGAATTACATAATTTACTCCTCCCTTTTTCATCGGATCCCCGATTACGGTGAACTTGTTATTTGCTACATTCGTAATAATGCCGTTTGTTCCTATAGCTTCCTTTTGAACCTCTTTTTCAGTTGCCAAGTTAACCACGACATAGTCAGTTGTTGATTGAGCGGAAATACTCATCGTAACAGCTGGTCCATAGAATGCTTTGACAGTCATACCTGGCTGGATGGCACTTACTTTGATTGCTTTTCCATTCTGGTCTAATATCTGAGCTTTATCAGCGAAATGCAAAACAATCGTATTCTTGTTCGAAGTATAGATATCTGTCCCGTCTACGACAATCCCACTTTCTTTCACTTCAGATACTGTGCCATTAATTCCTGTAAAGTTCTGATCTTGAACAACAAGCTTTAGTGCTTTTCCACGCGCTGGAAGGCTCTTCGTAATTTTAGGATTATAAAATGCCTTAACAGTCTTCTTTTCATCGATAATCTTTTTTAATGACACTTTTTTGCCTTTGGGATCAGTTATTTTTGTACTTTTGGTAATTGATAGAATTATTTCACTTTGATCAGTCGTAGCAAGCCCATGACCTGTTACTGTAATAAATTCACCAGTTTTATCATGTACGAAATTTGTTATTTGACCTATTGTACCTGGAGCAGCTTTTACATTATTCTGGGCCATCACGTGACCATATTGAATTGGCTTGGCTAGAATGCTTTGTGCGCTTGTTGAAGCCGGGAGCGTAGCCATCAATAATATAGATGCTGTTACTAATACTTTTTTCATTTTATATCCCTCCATTAAAAGAAATAGAATTTTAACTCCGTACCTTTTATACCTATTTTCTACACAGCACCAGCTGGAACAATGTGAACTGAATAATTTAATTGCTCGTTCGTATAAAACATAGATAAATTCTAATTTATTTACATCATATAATTTCACTTGTCATTCATTTTATATATTTAAGGAAATCATCTGTCACATTAGAATTGTAAATTAGCTGCACCTTTACAACCAAATTATACCATCGTATATATATTTAAGGGAAATATTAGAACACTAATTCCTTATCTGGTAAAATAAAGATAACTAGTTATGCAGGTCGGGCGGTTGGTCACTTCCAATGGATTGGAGGTGATACTATTGACTACTTACGAAACAATGAGCTTATTGATTCAACTCTCTGTTGGATGGGTAGCTTTCATTTCCGTTTTGTTGTCGATACTCTTTTTTCTTTTAAAAAAGAAATAACCGTCCCCTCCGCATAAGGTTTGACGGTTATTTCTGACCTCGGACCAACCGCTTTTTCTGCG
The DNA here is from genome assembly GCF_050278625.1 of Viridibacillus sp. NPDC096237. NCBI lineage: Bacteria > Bacillati > Bacillota > Bacilli > Caryophanales > Caryophanaceae > Viridibacillus > Viridibacillus sp. NPDC096237. The sequence goes on from NZ_JBNNTI010000004.1 coordinate 64,093, forward strand.
GTCACTAGTCATTAGACTGAACGTTCGCAGCGTTCAGTCTTTTTAATATTATGTTTTACTATCTTAATAATACAATTGTATTGTTAAAATCCCCACAAAAGCCATTATTTTGCAGAGTTTAACATCACATCATTAACGCTCCAATTCAGAATTTTTTATAAGCAATAAAATTTAAAACGCTAAATATCTATTCCTTTATAAATCCTTTAATTGTTTCAACTAATACTGTAGATAGTGGAAGTGTAGGATCTGAATAAGTAGCCATATTCCCTTTTATGTCCTCTGGTGCATCTTTTAGAACATGATTCATCTTATCCACAATCACTATTTTAGCCTTTTCTTTATGCTCCTTTAATATTCTCGCATCATTTACTGAAACTTGAATATCATGAGCTCCTTGTATGATTAAAACAGGTGCTGTTACTTTTTGAATGCTCTTCGCTGGATCATATTTAAACCATGACATAAGATATGGCTGAACAGAAGGTCTAAATAATGATTGTAATTCTGATGATATCGTTGCCACAGGCTTTCCTTCTTTTAATGATGCTAGGATTTCGGTGGTTTCTTTTTTTAAATCCGATGTTAATTTCCCCTCTAGTTGTTCTAACAGTATTACATCGGCTGGCCGTCCTGCACCTGCTAGTGAAGTAAATGAAGCAATGTCACTATTCTGTGCTGCTAACATGCCTATTAAAGAACCCTCACTATGCCCAATAATATGAATGCTTTTAAATTTTTTTTCTGATTTTGCGTATTTTATAACCTGGCTAACATCTTCTACAAATTGCTCTATTGATACATCTTCTTCTTTTGTAGCTAATGATGTATTATCGCCAATTCCCCTTTTATCATAACGAATAGATGCAATCCCCTGTTTAGCTAGGTCTTCAGCTAGCATTTTCAAACTATTATTTTTACCAGCACCAATAGTATTTCCATCTTTATCGGTTGGACCAGAACCTGCTATTATAATCGCCAACGGATATAAACCTTCCTTTTCAGGGAGTTGCAAGGCTACTTTTAAATTACCATCCTTGACTGGGATTGTAATGGGTTCATAACTTACCTTCTCTTCTTTATTTCGGGATAATTTAAAAGGTATTGCATTACCATTTTGCTTAAATGTACCTTTTATTAATTTATCTTGTAACTTACCTTCTATTACGATATTCGAGCCTTGTAAATCGATTTTAACCAAAATTTTATCGCCATCATATGAAACTTCTTTAAATGGATAGTCCTTTAACCCTTGTGCAGGCACTGATAATGTACCACTTTTCTCTTTGAAAGATAAAATAATTTCTAATGGTGATTGCGGAATTTCAATATTTCCTTGCCATTGTCCTAACATGTCATCATTCACACTCATCTTAGCCTCTGGACGACTTTCTTCCTTGGAACAAGCTACTAAAAAAATTAGCAAGCAAAGCCACATTACAAATTTCTTCATTAATTAACCCCTTTTCTACCTAGTTCCATTAATAAATAGATAAACTAAAACTCCTTTAACTGTTCTATTATAAGTGTTACAGATTAAAGGTGGAATTTCAATTGTTTTATGGTAATATTATGTAATATTTAATTTTTCTAGTGTAATTTGAGTTATATATTAATAGGAAAATGCCATATTAAGTGTCTTATCAAAATGAATAATATAAACATATCTTAACTTCACAAAAGAGCAACTACGTTTACATTAATATCAATTATGAAAAGAGGTTTTTCAGTGAAAATGAAATGGATTCCTATTGTATTAGGGGCAGTATTACTAGCAAGTTGTGGAAATGATACAGAAGCGTTAGAGAAGAAAGTCGATGCACTACAAAAAGAAAATGAAACGCTTAAACAACAACTTGAAATACTTGAAAAAGAAATGGCATCTGTAACTGTAAATCCTAACTTAGAAAATTCTTCAAAACCTTTGGAAAATGAAAGCGACCTTTCAAAGTTAGATTCTGCCGTTACAAAATTAATTACTACATTTGAGGATGCAATCAATGCCAAAGATGTAGATGCTTTGCAAAAACTATTTACAGATGACGTTTCTTTCGAAAAAAACGACAAACAAATTGAATTACATAAAGATGGTCAAAATCCTATACCAATCGTTTCAATAAGCAATTCAAACGTTCCAAATCGAATCCAAATCGAATGGTTTAATTATGACGGCAAGGGAAAATACTGGATCCGTACGTTACGAATCGCTGAAAATGAAGATTCTGGTACTGAAACATATTTTACAGTTATCAAAACAAACAATGGATATAAAATATCTGCTGTTGAAAGTTAACCCATAATTTAAATTAAGAAGGATGTTTATACTTACGGGGATAGACATCTTTTTTATGTTTTCATTTATTCAGTGCTACACAGATTATGGAATTAACTTCCGCATTATTCATCTTAGCTTAATCGCCATCATTCCATTACAAAAAAAGCCTTCCAATCGGAAGGCTTTAAAATAAATTATGAGTTCGGTAAAACTAAAAAAATAGATGGAATGAAAGAAATACCAAAAAATAAAATATACCATAAAGACATACGTCGTAACGAAAATTGACGTTGTTTCTTCTGTGCATAGAAAATGTCCGTAAAAATAGCAACAACGAGCGGAATACTCATACATGCAATAGCGATTAAAATCACATCTGAAAAGTTCATTGTGCATCCCCCAATTTGCAAATGTCTTAATTTGAATTGTGACAAAAATGTGTCTTAATTTATTGTACACAATTTCGTCACAAATTGTCAATGATTTTTACCATACTTTTCTAACTATATTTTTTATGGGGATAAAAAAAGAAGGTAGAACCAGGTCTTTCTCCTGAGATTCCACCTTCTTATATTTGGCTAATACTAACTATCTAATTAAACCTTCTTGTTTTTATAAAACAGAGGCTAGTCTTTTAATACCTTCTTCAATTGTTTTTGGATCTGAATTTGTATAATTAAGGCGTAAAGTTCCAGCACCTTTGATATTCGTATAGAATGGATCGCCAGGAACAAAGGCTACTTTCTTCTCAGTTGCCCGTTTAAAGACTTCAACTGAAGAAACTCCTTCACCTAAATCTACCCATAAAAACATACCGCCCTCTGGTTTTGTGAACTTAACATGAGCTGGCAAATATTTTTCCATTGCTGCTATCATTGCTTCACATTGTAGTTTATATAACGCTTTAATATTATTAATGTGTGCATCGTAGTCATTATTCATTAAATAATCATAGATAGCATATTGGGCAAGTACATTCGTATGTAAATCAGAAGCTTGTTTTGCACCCGTTAAATGGCCCATTAATTCTTTATTCTTTGTACATAAAAAACCAATACGCATACCTGGTGATAACGTTTTAGAGAAAGAACCAAATAGTACACTATTCGTCGTTTTTCCACCTGCAATGTATGGTAATGATTCTCCTTCAAAGCGTAGTTCACCATAAGGATCGTCTTCAATTAAAACTGTATTAGTCTTCTTAATAATTTCAAAAATAGCCTCACGTTTCTCTTTTGAATAAGTTAAACCTGTAGGATTTTGGAAATTTGGTACAGTATATAATAATTTCACATCATTATTTTGTAAAGTTGCTTCAAGCTCTTCTAAATTTAAGCCGTCTTCTTCAAGGCTAATAGGTAAAAATTCAGGTTCAAAAAGTGAAAACGTTTGGATAGCAGCAAGATAACATGGACTTTCGACTGCCACTTTATCGCCCTTATTAATCAAAGCTTTCCCCATCAAATCTAGCCCTTGTTGAGAACCCGTTGTAATTAAAATATCGTCCGCTGTAACATCCATACCAAATCGTTTTTGATAACGATCTGCAATCCATTGTCTTAATGGCAAATAGCCTTGAGTTCCAGAATACTGGAATATCTTGTCGCCAGATTCTTGTAAAACACGATTAATTGATTCTTGAAACTCATTCTTTGGGAAAGAAATAGGATTAGGTAAACCTCCTGCGAATGAAATAATATCTTCTACATCAGTCAAATTCAAAATTTCCTTTATAAAAGAGCTATCTGTTTGTAATACTCTATCTGAAAAAATTTGCGTCATGATCAATTCTCCTTCTAAAATACTTCTTCTATATTCCGTTTATTTTTCTATATTATTATAGCAAATCACATAACATTAGGAATTGTCAATATTTTCTCGAAAATCGAAAGCAATTGTAACTATCCAGATTCGATGTTTTATATATAAATGAACCAGACGTAAATCACTTACTAGTCTTACAATACACTTATTAGCATTTAATCTACTCGGTAGGTTATTAGCTCATTCGATTTCTTTTGACCTATTCAGGCTTTCATTTGATTCACTCGAGCTCTCATTTAACCTATTCAGCGGGTCTTTTAACTCGCTCGATTTCTTTTAACCTATTCAGGCTTTCATTTGACTCACTCGAGCTCTCATTTAACCTACTCAGCGGGTCTTTTAACTCATTCGATTTCTTTTAACCTATTCAGGCTTTCATTTGATTCACTCGAGCTCTCATTTAACCTACTCAGCGGCTCTTTTAACTCATTCGATTTCTTTTGACCTACTCAGGCTTTCATTTGATTCACTCGAGCTCTCATTTAACCTATTCAGCGATTCTTTTAATTCATTCGATTTCTTTTGATCTATTCAGGCTTTCATTTGACTCACTCGAGCTCTCATTTAACCTATTCAGCGGCTCTTTTAACTCATTCGATTTCTTTTGACCTATTCGGGCTTTCATTTGACTCACTCGAGCTCTCATTTAACCTATTCAGCGGGTCTTTTAACTCATTCGATTTCTTTTAACCTATTCAGGCTTTCATTTGACTCATTCGAGCTCTCATTTAACCTATTCAGCGGCTCTTTTAACTCGCTCGATTTCTTTTAACCTATTCAGGCTTTCATTTGACTCACTCGAGCTCTCATTTAACCTACTCAGCGATTCTTTTAACTCACTCAGGTGTCTTTTGCTAGATTCCAAACAAAAAGCACCTCACAAGGAGATGCTAGAACGACTAACACGATATTAACTTAAAAATTCGTAAGAACTAGTTTCTTCTACATCCCAAATTTCTGTCTAAAGCCGCACTTTCTGCATAATTCCTCAACCGCTTCTCTTCTAGTAAATCCGTCAAAGAGATTATTGGCTCTCTCGCCCTCTACGATTTCAGAGAATGACGTGTTATTTATATTCCCTAGATTAATGACGCCTTCTCCATCTAGGCAACATGGAACAACAGTACCGTCAACAAGAATCGCTGCTTGACTACGAAGGGCATGACAAAATCCTTTTCCCTCATCCTCAGGTGCTAGCAAACTCGGCCATTGGAATTCATGATCTTGGTTAAGATAAACACGATCAGTAATTTTAACGCCTTTTCCTGGCTGTACTTTTTCTTCAATCTTAAAGTCTAAGTTGTATTCCTTCTCTAAAATGTCTAGTGTTTCACGGTTTCTTCTCTTTTCCAAATCTGTAACCTGATCTTTTTGTAGATTCCATAATCGGTACGATATGATGATATTTTGCTCCGCAGCATCACGCACAAATTCTAGAATATCCCCTAAGTATTTTTCACGATTCTCTGATCCCTCATGTCCATCAAAGCTATGTAATGAGAAGTTGATTTGGCGTAGCGCAGGCTTTCCTAATAATTTTTCTCGATTCTTTTTGATCAGTGTTCCATTTGTTGTGATGTTCACCTTAAATCCTTTTGCATGAGCGGCATCAAGTAATTGATCGACCTTATTATGTAAAAGAGGTTCTCCTTTCACATGTAGGTAAATATACTTCGTATGTGGTCTAATCTGATCAAGTATATTATTAAACGCATCTAGCTTAATAATATTCGCCTTACGACTTGTTGGCGGACAGAAGCTACACGCAAGGTTGCAGACGCTTGTAATTTCGATATAGACTTTTTTAAAAGTTTTCAAGGCTCGTTCACCATTCCAGTTCTATATATATTCAATGACTATACTTATTGTAATCAAATCTAATGATACTGAACAGTCTTTCGAATTTTCAATACATATGACTGACTTAATACCTGGCATATAGCCTTTCTTCATTCGTAGAAAGTCATTTTAAAAAAGGCTAGCTCCATCGAAGCATGCATATAGTTTTGGGGATAGCATCGGATAACTAAAGAACAATATGTAAGTTGGCACGCATCTGTCAAATCCATCTAGTAATGAAAAAAGGTGACTTCAAAAAGTCGTTGAATTACGACTTTTTGATTCACCTTTTCCTTTTTTACTTTACTTTCAATGATAATGTATACGGATCAATTGAAGCATGACCTTCGCTATCTCGAACTTTCACATAGTAAGTTCCTTTTGTCATTTTTAAGAATAGAATTTCCTTATCACCTTTTCCATATATATCGGATTTTGCTACTCTTTTTCCATTACGATAGACTTCAATAGCTCCATCTAATTCTTGACTAGTATCAAGTGTCAACGTCACTTGCTCTGTTTTCTTTGGTTCATAAATAAACCAATCCTCATCGCCATTTTCGTATCCTGAATTAAAATAGGCTTGCGAAGTATATAATTTGTTACTCTTCTTCTGTAGCTTGATTGGCTTAGATGGTTTGTTATTTTTTACTTTGGAGTTTGCATCCTCATCTTTTTTATTCACAGAGTCCAACTTTAGTTGATATGGCCACAGTGATAATCCTGATGCTGATTGAACAAAACTAGTTACAGTAACAAAATACGATTTTCCTTTTTTCGCAGCAAAGGAGCCTGTTGTCGTACCATCTTCCGTATTTTTTAATAGGTATGATTTGTATTCCATTTCCTCTTCATCTATTTTGTGATTTTTATTGATATCCTCGGTAATTTCCATGTATCCATAATAAGGGCTCAGTAGCTCTTTAGGATACTTCGCTTTAAGCGAGGAAGTAAGTGGCGTACGAGAGAATTTCCCTCCATATACCGCGTTCTCTTTTGCAGTAAAATAGTACATATCAATATCATTTGCTGTAGAGAAGTTTGCCGTAACACCAGTATCAGGTAGTTTTTTTGCTTGCTCTGGTCGGTCATTTTCTTCATAACTATCAGCAGGGTTCTCAACAATAAGTTTAGATGTCACCTTATATCCATCATACGGAATTTGGAACGTATCATAGTTTGGTTTAATGGCAAGATAATACGTTTTATTTGCTTTTAAACTCGCTACAAATTCACCTTTTATCCATTCCTCTGAAAACCAATCTACATTAGATGAAATATTAGATAATATTTGCTGTGTCTTGCCATTTCCATCTTCTTCCTTCACTACCTCATACATTTCTACAATTGGAACATTTTCTGTTGGCGTAGGTAATTGGAATTGATAAATACCAGCGCTAGAAGAATCTAATTTATACCAATCGTCATCCATCGTATTTTGAAGGTAGCCCTGAATAGTTCCACCTAATTCGTAAGGGAGAGCTACTGATTCTAATAAGGCGATTTGTTCTGAATCATCCTGTGGTTGTGCATTCTGTGTTTTTTCATTTTGCCCTGACTCTTCGTTCAAAGTAATATTCGTAAATAGTTGAGATATCCCTGACGATTCTTTCATACTAGTATAGTTATCTTCATCCTCTGGAATCGTCTTTCCTACAAGACTAACACTATATGGAAGAGCTGACTCAGCAGGTTTACTTTCTTTTATGCCTCCCATTAAACTAAACAACATTTGGAGTATATTACCATTAAATAATGAGCTTTTATTAGTCACTTTTAGATAATATTCTTTGTCAGGCTCCGTTTGAAACGATAGTGTTTCTCCTTCTCCAAAACCGTTCGCATTACTTGTATATAATGCTGGCATTTCTTCTGCGGGAAGTTCTATTCCTGCTTCCTCAGATGGTGCAGGGAATAGCTGTTCCTTATTATAAACAGAGGCGCTTAGATCCACTCCCGGTATTCCCGTAACTTCAAACTTCATAAATTGCGCTTCTTTTGATGTGAAGTGGAAGTAGTCATCATCACCATTTTCACCTGTCATATAAAGCTTTTCTTGATTAAATGGCCATTTTTCTATTTTAATTGGTTTTTCTAATGTAGACTCATCTTTAGGAAGTTGAGCAATCTTGTCTACTTGTAATGTAAAGGTTGACTGCTTCTGACCCGAAACATCGAAACTACCATTCACATCTTTTACACCAATTGCCACTGTTCCACTAAACGGTGCTTGGATTAGCTTTCCTTCTGTTTTTCCTTCTGTCACATCATTGACATCCGTTAATTGCTTTTGACCATTCCCATAGAAATGAATACTCATTTTATAATCATACTGAGCTGCACTAACCAATGACGTTTGGATGTACTCACCCTTTTCTACAGGAATTTTAACCCACTTCTGTTCTGAAGGTTTTGTAAATGAATGCTTTACTTGCGCAGGAACCGTAAGCTGCTCCGCGTTCTTTAAAATTTCTTTTTCCCCCCACGTTTCTTTCACTAAAGAAGGAATCTTTTTAACATCATATTTCATCACAGCAACTGGGTCAATAAGACCATTCCCGTACTTATGATCAAATCCTTTTGCGCCTAAATCTTTCGCTGTTTTTTCTAAAATATACTCCACTTCAACTGGTTTTAGGTTTGGATGCTTGGATAACAGCAAGGCTACTGTTCCAGCAACTACTGGTGAAGCCATAGATGTCCCACTTAACTTTGCAAAACTCGATCCTTTTTGTGTGTCATAATATGGAGCATACACACTATCTCCAGGGGCTACCACGTCAGTAGAGGCACCATATGATGAGAATTCACTTAACTTTTTATCGCTATTTACAGAACCTACACTAATTACACCTTCATACTTGGCTGGATAAACTGGCATATCGGACCCTTGATTTCCTGCTGCTGCAACGACAACAACACCACTGCTAATCGCCTTTTCTACAGCTGCTTCTAGAACACTAGAGGGAACACCCCCACCTAAGCTCATGTTAATAACATTCGCTCCTTGATCCACCGCTTTTAAAATTGCATTTGCAATCGTATAATCTAATGTAAATTGATCTCCGTCAAAGACATCATAAGATAGAATCTTTGCATTTGGATTTAAGCCGTAACCACCGATACCGTTATCTTTTTTTGCAGCGATAATCCCAGCAACATGCGTTCCATGTATGTCAGCGGTCGTTGGATTCATTGGATTTATAGTGTTTGTACTTGAAAGAATGGATCCTTTTAATTCAGGATGATTACGATCAATCCCCGTATCGATAACCGCTACCTTTACCTGATTCTTCCCAGCTAGCTTTTGGGCATTCGACGTTTTTAATAAGTTATGCATATACTGCTCACTTATTTTCGGATCTATTGTACCCGTAGACTTATACTTTGGACTGAGACCTACAGAAACAACTTTGCTGTTTTTTTGATAATTTTGAATTGTTTGCTGTAGCTTTTTCTTATTATTGACTTTTATTGCCACATATTTAAGTCCGCTGATTTGATTTACAACCGTTCCACCAGCTTTGCGATGATCGCTTGTACTTAACGGACTCGAGTATTTAACAATAATTGTGTCCTCACTATAATTAGCCGTCTTTTCAATCTTAGGTGTTTGGTAATTTTTACTAAGTGAGTGTAATTTAGCAGTGATAGATTTAGTATTTGCTTCTACTTTTAAACTACTAACTAGTGAAAAAGATAATGCACAACTTACTCCAACTGCTACTACTTTTTTTGTAATTATATTCACAATATTCCCCCTAAATAACATTTCATCCTTCTTATCTTATTGTATTCCAAATTTACCATATTTTATACATAATATTAAATTATATTTTTTTTAATAGTAACCGTGTCTCCTTAATTTTCCGATAATTTATCTTTAAAGACCTGATTTCCACTAGAAGTTGAATAAAATTCTATCTAATTTTTTCGACAGCAAGATTCACAAAATTGTCACATTTAGCAAGAGTAAGACTTTGATAATGGATTTTTTCCCTCTATGTCAGCTACAGACTCTTTTATAGTTTTCTATTAACATTTTAAGTATTTCCGAATCTGTGAAAATACTTAAAATTGTATATTCATTAATTGGTCAAAGTCACTTTCATTTTCTTTCATAGATTTATATTTACTAAAATGAATCGATAGAAATTGCTTTTATGTCTTTCACTTCATACGCATTCTGACATTTTTTAAATAATCCTACATGCAAAAAAGGACCATTGAATATTTTCATATCTATGATCCATCCTTTATATTAAGCTTGCAAAGACCAAGTATTTGTCTTGTAGTTATGTAATGAAAGCTCTTCATAGGCACCCCTTTTGACCTTCCAAATGCTCTTTATAAACACATATAACGTGGACAGGAAACACAATGGTATCCATATGAACCGCATATCGGATATAACGTTTATCCAGATGCTCGCGTAACACTTTAGGATGCCCTCCATTCACATGAAGATCGAATCATTATTGTAGATGCATGGCCCAAAAATAAATTCTTAAATTAAAAGAAGTGAACCTCTACTTATAAAGGAAAACCTGCAAGTTATTATTTTTGTCAATTGTCGCTAATAATACTCCTTTAATGTCTATGTTATACGTTGAAGTGACTTCGTTTTTTAGCCAATCCTCACTAATATCCTTTTTGTTTAACTCATAATAATCAATTTTACCCTCTTTAATAAGTACAGTAGGCAGAGAAAATGGTTCAGGTGCTATCTTCATATCTGCCCTGATTAGTGTTTGATATTGAGGATATAAAAAGCTTGAAATCGATCCATCCGGCTCCCATAAAGCAAGGGCAACTTTTTGAACATCTTCTATTTTTTCTTTCCTTAGTTCAGATAAAAGTAAATCGACGGAAATCTTGGCCTTCGATAAATTCTTCGAAATGATTTGTCCATTCTTTATAAGTGGAATTGGGGAGGAATCTATAATATGCCGAAATGGGACCCATTTGAGGCTCAAGTATACGCATACTGAATATAGAATAACTAAAGATGACATGGTGATCATGGAACCCTTCATCCCTAATCCTTCATCAGACAAGGGATGGGCAATGATATTACCTATAGTAATTGCCATAGCAAAATCGAGTAATCTTAACTGAGAAATAGAACGTTGCCCCATAACTTTTGCTGCAATGAGTAAAAAAAGAAAAGCAACAATTGCTCGAAGAATCCATTGAATTGCTGTAAGCGTTTCTTGTGCATGAAAAAAGTCCACAATAATACATCCTTTCAATCTTTTCGCTTTCATATTATTGTTTCCTGTAACTCCATTATTATGAGGAAAGCTTGCTACAATGACTTGCTATATAAAAATAAAAGATCAACCTCCTATTACTTTACGTAATGGAGATTGATCCTTTAGCTCAATTATTATAATGTTTTCTAACTTAACTAAACATCATTACTACTATTCATTTCTTAGTGTTAAAAGCATTTAAGTCATTTTTAACAAGGCATCTGCCCCAATCATTCCTTTAACAATGCCAAATTGTTCTGCTTCAAGTGTAACGGACTCAAGTGGTGCGTTTAACAATTGTTCTATTGTCTTCACACCAACCGCTCGACCAGCAATTATTTTACGATCGGCTAATTTAGTATTCAAAAGTCCAACATCTAACGCACCACACATAATATAACCTACGTCGTTCGAAATCGTTAACAACGTGGTTTTAGGTAAACTTACAGTAACAGCCTTGAACATAGAACCTTCAATATTAATTGTTTCAGTTGAAACCATCTAATTCGCCCCTTCCTCTATATACATATGAAACTGGGCAAAAAGGTGTTCGAGATATTTCAATTCAAGGGCTCATTAATTTCATATTCAATTTTACAAAAATCTCCTGGAATTCCTTTTCCCGTCAAATGAATAGAGAACTGTCTTTTCTTCACTATACGTTTCTACATGAGCAGGACGCCCCCACAGCTGATAAATATACTGTAGTACATTTTCTAAATAGCGAGTATCTAGTTCCATTCCTTCATACCCATGAACTAGATATAATTCACCATTTCGTAAGTAATCTCCATCCTTCACAACAATATATGGGAATCCACCGTTCACACGCATGGATACGAGTTGATCGCGTACATGCTCATAATCTTTATCTGTAATTTTATATTCATTGCCCTTTTTTTCAAATAAATAAAGATCTTCTTTCTTTGCTAAGTCCTTGGTTAAATAGTTTCGGATAAAGGATATGTCCGATTCGACTTCTCGTACTTCAAACATTTTCTCTCGACCAGAGTGTTTTTTGATCCCTAATTTCTGCATCTCTTCAGTTGGATTATCATATCTCTTCTCAATATCTTCAAAAATTTTCAAACCAAGATAATATGGATTAATCGTCGTTTTAGACGGTTGGACAACTCCTGCATTTAACTTCGCATATTCAATCGATTCATCCGTTGTTAAATTTAGCTCTCTCATAATACGTTGATGCCAGTAAGAAGCCCAGCCTTCGTTCATTATTTTCGTTTCTAATTGTGGCCAAAAATAGAGCATTTCCTCGCGCATCATCGTTAATATATCTCGTTGCCATTCTTCTAGTTCACGACTATATTGCTCGATGAATAGCAATAAATCTTTTTCTGGATATGGCGGAAACTGTTTCTTTTTTTGTCGTATTGTCTTCTGTTCATTTACTATTACATCAATTCTCCAAAGATCATCATAAGGCGTTTTACGGGCAACATCCTCATCTTCATCTATATCGTTTTCATACGTTAACAGCTTAGGTCGCTGTATAGATGGATCAATATGTTCTTGAATAGCTAAAACAGCATCTAAAAACTGTTCTACTTCATCTTTTCCGTAGAGCATTTCATAGTTGGCAATGCGTTCAGCCGTAGCTGTCATACTTTCGACCATATCTCGTCTTGTATTTGAGAAGCGAACGTTATTCTTAAAAAAGTCACAATGAGCCAATACATGCGCGATAATCAGCTTATTTTGAGTTAACTTATTTGTATCGAGCAAGAATGCATAACAAGGATTAGAGTTAATAACAAGCTCGTAAATCTGGCTTAAACCTAAATCGTATTGTAGCTTCATTTTGTGAAACTGTTTACCGAAACTCCAATGTGAAAAACGAGTAGGCATACCGTATGCTCCAAATGTATAAATAATATCCGCAGGACATATTTCATAACGCATTGGGTAAAAGTCTAGGCCAAACCCGGTCGCAATTTCCGTAATTTCATCAATCGCTTGGTGAAGCTCTTTTTCCATTTATCTAAATCCCCCCGTGTGTGTTATTAGGGAATGAGTGCTTAGCACCATCCGTCTCTAACTTAAGACTCTACTTTTTGGAAAAAGCTTTTTAACGCTTCATAAACGTCACTTTTATGTCTCAATACATGGTAGCGAAATTTCTGATCCTCGATTTTTTTAAAGTTATACATTAATGTAGAAAAACGATTATGTTGATTCACTTCTCCGTACCCAAACATACTGGATAATTTCATTAATTCCTGAACCAAATTCAAACACTTTTCATTATCCGTTGACATGTTTTCTCCATCCGAAAAATGAACAGGATAAATATTATATCTAGCTGGATTATATTTTTGCTTAATAAGTTCCAATGCTTTTAAATAGGCGGAAGAACAAAGTGTTCCCCCACTTTCTCCTTTAGAGAAGAAATCTTCTTCAGATACTACCTTTGCTTCTGTATGATGAGCGATAAATTCAATTTCAACCGTTTCATATTTAGAGCGCAAAAATCTTGTCATCCAAAAGAAAAAGCTCCTTGCACAATACTTCTCAAAATTACCCATCGAGGCACTTGTATCCATCATCGCAAGAACTACTGCCTTCGATTCACGTTTTGTCACTTCATCCCACGTCTTAAATCTTAAATCGTCATTATGGATAGGCGTAATCTCTGCTTTTCCATTAATAGCATTACGTTTAATCGCATTTAAAATTGTACGCTTCTTATCGATATTACCCATAAGTCCTTTTCTTCGAATATCGTTAAATTCAATTTTTTCGGTTGTGATATCTGCCATTTCTTTTTGTTTTAAATTGGGTAGTTCTAACTCTTTAAATAAGGCATTTTCTATCTCTTCAAGACTAACTTCTGCCTCATAGTAATCTTCACCAGGTTTGTCACCAGCTTCTTTACCATTTCCTGCACCTTTACCTTTATCCCCTTGATTAGGACCTCGTGCTACTACATCGCCTACCTGACTATCTCCTTGCCCTTGACCAACATGTTTTGATTTATCGTAGTTATAGCGAATTTTATATTCATCTAGAGATCGTATAGGAATTTTAATAACCTCACGACCGTTTGACATAACAATACTTTCTTCGCTTATTAAATCTGGTAAATTGTTTTTTATTGCATCTTTTACTTTTTCCATATGGCGCTGTTGATCTTGGTGCCCTTTGCGATGGAGGGACCAATTTTCCTGAGAGATGACAAAGCGTTTATCCTGATATTCGCTCATTTTTATCCTCACCCATCTATAAAGTCAATTTCTCCGAAGCGTATTAGCAACTGACGTTCCACCATAGTCGAAAAGAACATTATTTCTTGATATGGAATCACTAAGTACCTCTTTCTGAAAGCTATACATATTACTCGAGATTTCTTAAAAGAGGAAGTCACTTTTCTTATAATATGTTAGTTTTTAGAATTGTTCGACTTTTTTGATAAAAAAAAAGAGTGCCCTAAAATTAATCTGGACACCCCCTATTAAATCATTAACGATTTAGTAAGCTACCTACATATTGTAATAATTCATTTGCTGAAGTTGAATTATATCCATGCTCATCTATAAGCCTTGCGACAACTTCGTTAATCTTTTTAAGCTGAGATTCATCAGGCATTTTTGAGGATGTTGTAATTTTCACAACGTCTTTTAAATCAGCAAACAATTTCTTTTGAATTGCTTCTCTTAATCTTTCATGAGAATGATATTCGAATCTCTTGCCATTTCTTGCATAAGCCGAAATGCGAATCAAAATTTCCTCTCGGAATCCTCTTTTCGCATTTTCCGAAATCCCAATTTGTTCTTCTATGGATCGCATTAGTTTTTCATCTGGATTCATTTCTTCTCCAGTAAGGAAATCTCGAATTTTATTTTTATTACAATAAGCTTCAACATTATCGAGATAATTGTTCATTAAAGTTTTTGCAGATTCTTCATACGAATAGACAAATGCTTTTTGAACTTCATTCTTCGCAATGTCATCGTATTCTCTTCTTGCAACTGCAATATAATTTATAAATTTTTCCCGATCTTCTTGGGAGATTGAAGCATGTTGGTCAAGCCCATCTTTAAGTGAACGCAAAACGTCTAATGCGTTAATAGATGGCACTTCTTTTCGAATAATGGCAGATGAAATTCGATTTATAATATAACGTGGATCAATACCATTCATACCTTCATTTGGATACTCTTTTTTCAATTCCTCTACATCAACTGAATTATAGCCTTCCACGCTTTCTCCGTCATACATACGCATCTTTTTCACAAGGTCAATACTTTGCTTTTTAGGTGCTTCTAGTCTTGTTAAGACAGAAAAAATTGCAGCAACTTTTAATGCATGAGGAGCAATATGAACATGTGCCATATCGCTTTCGTTAATCATTTTCTCGTATATCCGTTCTTCCTGACTTACTTTTAAATTATAAGGAATAGGCATCACAATAATTCTTGAGTGAAGTGCCTCGTTCTTTTTATTTGAAATAAACGATCGATATTCAGTTTCGTTCGTATGGGCAACTATTAATTCGTCGGCACTAATTAATGCAAATCTGCCCGCTTTAAAATTTCCTTCTTGCGTTAATGATAATAAGTTCCATAAAAACTTTTCATCTAATTTAAGCATTTCTTGAAACTCCATCATGCCTCGGTTTGCCTTGTTTAGTTCCCCGTCAAATCGATATGCACGAGGATCTGATTCAGAACCAAATTCCGCAATCGTTGAAAAATCGATACTACCAGTTAAATCAGCAATGTCCTGTGATTTCGGATCAGAAGGTGTAAATGTCCCAATTCCAACACGTTTATCTTCTGAAAAGGTAATGCGTTCAATCATGACATTTTCAATAAGCCCATCATATTCTTTTTCAAGTCTCATTGTGTTTAAAGGCGATAAATTACCCTCTATACGTAAACCATACTCTTCATAAAAATCTTTTCGCAAATGGTGTGGAATTAGGTGGAGTGGATCTTCATGCATCGGGCATCCTTTTATGGCATATACTGCACCTTCATCCGTTCGTGAATATTGCTCAAGCCCCCGCTTTAGCAACGTCACAATGGTCGATTTCCCTCCACTCACGGGACCCATTAATAATAAAATCCGCTTGCGAACATCTAATCTTCTTGCTGCAGGATGAAAATATTCTTCTACCAATCGTTCAATTGCTGTTTCGAGCCCGAAAATTTCTTGTCCAAAAAAGCTAAATAATTTATGTCCGTCTCGTTCCTCTAATCCAGAGCTTTTAATCATATTGTACACACGTGAATGGGCTGTTTGAGCAACTTCCGGCCTTTCCTTCACAATACTTAAGTAATCCGCAAACGTGCCTTCCCACTTCAGTCTGTTTTCTTCTTCACGGTAAATCTTAAACTTACTTAAAATGTCTATAGCCTTCCCTCCATTCTTAGCCTGATTTATAACATAGTATGAAATTAGAGAAATAATGATACCCAATAATGATTCATTCCCGAAAGCAATTTGTTTAGTAAATTTAATTACAGCAAGTCTCCCTAGTGAAATGGTACATACGCAGAGAAAGGATTTTGATGATTTATCGGTGAATTTTTATTTGAAGAACCAAAAGGTCTACGAAGAAAAAAGACTAACATTAGATACTGTTATGGCGATTCAGGAGTATGTAAAAAAATATAACTTGCAGACTGAAGATTATTTAATTGGTAGCATCCTTTCGAATGGTAATCACGAGAAATATGTAAGTAGAGAAATTTCAACAAGAGCTTACCTTAATGATTTTAAAAAATGGACTAGATTAACAGAATATAATTTTCGAAAGGCAATCGTTTCAGATATGCATGAGCGTGGCGCAGATTTAGCGACAATTGCAAAGCAAACAGGACATAAGTCGATAAAGACAATCAATGACCACTATCTGAAAGTCTCGAATCGTACCGTAGATAAATTTCTACCTTAAATCAAATAAAGAGAGTGAGGAATAGATAAACCCCCTCACTGTTTGATTTAAATAGCGTATCCGTACTATCCAATCACAAATCAGAAAGCTTTTCTCCCATTAATATTTCAAATAAATCAGTAGAATTTTCCTCGTTTAGTTGAACATATTCACTTTCTGCTACAACTTCCAATTTATCTTTATTTGGACTTATCCAAATTTCATATAACACTGCTTTTTCCGACGCTTTAGGATTTTTAGTTTGAAATACAAACTTGTAATCAGCAGGACGTACCATATCTACTTTGGCATTTTTCCAATCATCCCTATCCAATATAATATCTTTCACCTTTTGAACTTGTTTATTATCATTAATTTCTTTGAAGTCTTCATATTTATTTTCATCACCAATATGCTTTTGAACTTCTAAATATTCTCCTGCGTCTTCTATACCACTAGAACACCCTGTAATAACAAATAAAATCATTGCCAATGAAACAAATAAGGTCTTTGTAAATTTCATATGAACTCCCCTTTTATTTATCATTTCAAGTACATACTTCACACGGTAACATAATTTACCAATTTATAGTTATTAAAATAACAAAATCTAATGCAAATAGTATATATCCTTAAAAACCAATTAGACTAGCCAGGTATTTACAAAACGTATTTTAAATGACTAATATTTAAAAGTTCAAATACTTCTATAGCATAATCTGAATCTTACATTAAAGTGCTGAATAGAAAGGAAACAATGATAAAAACACTGTTTCTAAAGTACGGAAAAACAATGTAGTGAAAGTCTAAAGTCGCAATAAAGATTTGCTTTATACTGTTAAAGCTAAAGGCTCTAAAGTAATCCTTTCTAACAAAAAGACAAAAAGCTGAATAAGAATGGCGGTACAATCTGTATCAGTAAAACGTGGGAACTTTAAAGAAAGTTCTGTATATAACAAACATATAATGTACTGTAACAACTTTGGAGGTGATTACACTGATTCATACGGTTAAACAAGGTGAAACACTCTTTCAACTCTCTAGAGATTATCGTACTCCACTATCCGCAATTATTAGCGCGAACCCATCTATAAATCCAAATGTACTTTATATTGGTCAACCTATTGTTATTCCAGGTTTTCCTGACCCTAATACGACTCCATATCAAATTGATGTTTCACTCAACAATCGTTGGCTTAGATTATATAAAGATGGTGTTTTACAAAAGCAATATCCCATTGCGGTTGGAAAAATGTTAACCAATACACCTGTAGGACAATTTATTATTATTAATAAAGCACCTAACCCCGGAGGCCCATTCGGAACGATGTGGATGAGCTTATCAAAAGATACCTATGGAATTCACGGAACAGATGATCCAAGTTCAATTGGCAAAGCCGTATCACACGGTTGTATTCGCATGCATAATGAAGATGTAGAGGAATTGGCTAGTATTATTCCTATAGGAACAGCGGTATTTATACACCCTTAATGGTAAAAAGGACTACCCACAATAGTCTGATAGCAAACTTTTGTAGATAGGCCTTATTTTAAAATCTATTTATCCCAAACGTCTTTAGCGATACGTACAACATGACATAATTTTTCCCATCGCTGTTCTCCCGTTAATAAATTGCCTTCTTCAGTCACGTAAAAATAGTTCTTTTGCGAACGGCTCCCGCCATATCTCTCGGTTTATTTGCTACTGCTCAACAGTAATATAAGCAAACTTTTTCACTAATTCATCTGTGCATAATAAAACAATGCCAGGTCGATACTAGACCTGGCATTGTTGATTAATGTAAATTAAGTTTTTCTTCTACTTTCTGACAGACCTCATCTGCAGATAGGCCAGCCGCTTCAATGATTGAACCTTGAATGGACGTATCGTGAATACCTAGTGCATTATTGTCCAACCCTGTAATGACACAACAATCTACACCCGTTGCATCTGCTTCATGTTTCAGTTCAATTACTTCATAACCCTTTGCAAGTAAAGCCTCAGATACATTCGTTAACGATTGCTCTACACCGATTATTGACATAGTAGGGTCCACCTCCTTGTTGATAAGATGTCCGTTTCTATTTATATTTATGTATGCAATTTCAACTAAAACAAAGACAAAACCCATAATAAGGTATCTAATATAAGCAGTGTAGGTGACTATGGTCCATAAAATTAAAGAAACACACATCTTAAAAGATGTGCGTTTCTTCTGCTATCTATAATTACCCTCTTCGTCCGCCTCTTCCACCACGTTTAGACTCGGTGCTGCGTTTTAAAGTGGATAAATTATCTTCACTTGATTTTAAGAATTTAGCCATCTTATCTTCAAAGGTTTCCTTCGGTTGG
Source organism: Viridibacillus sp. NPDC096237 (assembly GCF_050278625.1). Classification (NCBI taxonomy): domain Bacteria; kingdom Bacillati; phylum Bacillota; class Bacilli; order Caryophanales; family Caryophanaceae; genus Viridibacillus; species Viridibacillus sp. NPDC096237. The sequence continues at coordinate 83,535 of NZ_JBNNTI010000004.1, forward strand.
AAATTGCCTCGTGGACGACTATCCTTCTGACGATATGGGCGCTTCGTATAAGAAGACGTATTTTCAACAGGTTTATCAATCGCTTTTTTTATAGATAAGGCAATTTTTCCTTCTTTTTCGCTTAGGACCTTCACTTCTACTTGATCCCCAACTTTAAGATGTTCATTAATATCTTTTACGTAAGCTTCTGCAACTTCACTAATGTGCACAAGTCCTGTCACCTTATCCGGCAACTCAACAAACGCACCAAAATTTGTGATTCCTGTAACCTTACCTTGTAACTTGCTACCAATTTCTACTGACAATCCATTTCCTCCTAATAAATACTATACTCTATTATATCAAATTTAATTTTTGGCGCCAATCATCCGTTTGATTACTGACGATGTTAAATTAAAGTATGTTTTTTACGAAATAACGGCTTTAAATAGATTTATAAAAAAATCGTACGTAATAGAGGTAATTGATGATATGTTCAGAATATATACGGAAGGCGAAAGTCCATTTTTGAGAGGAGGAAATGAGTAATGTCAAAGAAAGTATTATTGTTAGCTGGAGATGCAGTTGAGGCTTTGGAGATTTATTACCCATATTTTCGTTGTCTTGAAGAGGGCTACGATGTGCATATAGCCGCCCCATCGAAGAAAAACTTACAGACGGTCGTTCATGATTTTATTGGTTGGGATACTTATACAGAGAGTAAAGGATACTTAATTGAATCTCATTTGGCATTTGAGGATGTAAAGTCCGAAGAATATGACGGCTTGATTATACCTGGAGGAAGAGCTCCTGAATACATTCGATTAAATGAAAATGTTCCAAAGATTGTCGCTCATTTCTTTGAGGCAAATAAACCTGTTGCAGCGATTTGCCACGCTAGTCTCATTTTAACAACTGTTTCTCAATACTTAAAAGATCGCGAATTAACTGCCTATATCGCTTGTAAACCAGATGTAGAAGCTGCGGGTGCAACTTATATTGAAGATCCTCTCCATGTTCAAGGAAACCTCATTTCCGGACATGCTTGGCCAGATCTACCAGGGTTTATGAGGGAATTCATTAAACAACTAAATTAATAAGATTTGTTTATAAAAGATAGACAAAAGGAAGTATCCAATATACCCCAACGTATTTTGGATACGTTTCTGTCTTTATAGCTACTAATTCACTTCCGAATAAACCTCATTCATAAACAGTAAACATTTAAGGATTAGATATAATTTCAAAATGAAAACTTGTTTTAATCTGTGGCCAAATTGGCCTTTCTACACTTTCTGCTACTAAACTTTCCCACACTTGTTCTGCCTGCATTATTACGCCAACATTCGTTTTACGGAATAACTTTTTTTCTTTAATCAAAACTTCGTTAAATTTTTTCATTTTTTGAAGACCATTCAAAGAGGCGTTTATATTGCTATAAAGCCTAAAACAGTATGTAGGATAAACTTTTCACCTCTTCACTAAATGTATTAAAAACAAATCCTTGACCATTCTAATATCACAAGGAGGTGAATGTTATGGCTTCAAATAACCGAAGTTCAAATAAACTTGAAGTACCAGGTGTTCAACAAGCGGGATCAAATGAAATATGAAATTGCACAAGAGTTTGGTGTACAACTTGGAGGAGAAGCTTCTTCTCGCGCAAACGGTTCAGTTGGTGGAGAAATCACTAAACGACTAGTTCAAATGGCTGAAAACCAAGCAAAAGGCAATTCTGGCCAATAAAAATCCAAAGAAAGAAGGTAGAGTTTTGTGCTCTACCTTCTTTCTTTGTATTTAAAGTCATCAAATTAAATGCTCACAGTCTAATAAAAAAGAACGAATTCCAATAGGAGGAATTCGTTCTTGAATGATTATAGTAACTTCTACAGTGATACTGCTTCACAATGTGTGGAGTGTATGTGGCAACATGGGTGCTGGTGGGTTTATTCCATTCTTAAAACCTTTTTATTTCAGAAAACAGACTTTATCAAAATAAAAGTTGCCGGCCGCAAAGGAACTTGAAACTTAATAAGTACACATGAGTTGATGTGATTCATTTTCCCTCTAACTTTTTGAGAGTTACATCATTTCACTGTCCCCACCCCATCAACATTCTTTTCCAAAGTTATCAAGCAATGCACGCACTTCATCTGTTGATTTCGTGTTCATCAATTGATTTCTTAATTCACCAGCTCCACGGAATCCTTTGACATAAATTTTGAAAAAGCGATGAAGCCCTGTGATTGAACGTGGCAGTGCTTCCGCATATTGATCTTGAAGATCAAGCTGCAGTCTTAAAAGATCAAGGTATTCTTTACTGCTATGCTCTTTTGGCTCTTTTTCAAAAGCAAAAGGATTTTTAAAAATACCTCGCCCGATCATAACGCCATCAATACCATATTGTTCAGCAAGCTGCAGCCCAGTTTGACGGTCAGGAATATCTCCATTGATTGTTAGTAGCGTATTTGGTGCGATACGGTCACGTAATTTTTTGATTTCCGGAATTAACTCCCAATGCGCATCTACTTGGCTCATTTCCTTTCTTGTACGTAAATGAATAGAAAGGTTCGCAATATCCTGTTTTAAAATATGCGTTAGCCACTCCTCCAACTCAATTAAATCGTTATAGCCAAGTCGTGTTTTCACGCTGACAGGCAGTCCGCCCGATTTTGCTGCTTGAATAAGTTCTGCCGCAACGTCTGGACGCAGAATAAGGCCACTACCTTTCCCTCTCGATGCCACATTCGGTACAGGGCAGCCCATATTAATATCGATGCCTTTAAATCCTAGCTCTGCCATGCCAATACTCATTTGACGGAAATATTCGGGATTATCCCCCCAAATATGTGCCACTATTGGCTGTTCATCTTCTGTAAAAATCAAACGGCCACGCACACTTTTCATGCCCTCTGGATGACAATAGCTATCCGAGTTTGTAAACTCTGTGAAAAATACATCCGGTCGACCGGCTTCACTTACTACGTGACGAAAAGCAACATCTGTCACATCTTCCATTGGTGCAAGTACAAAAAATGGTCGTGGTAAATCACGCCAAAAATTTTCTATCATTTCAAATTCAAATCCTCTCGCTATTGTTACAACTTCAAACTCGTGGTCAAAAAATATAAAGCCAAATGTTTCACTTCTTTCATACTTATATCATGCTTAATAACTTATTATCAAAAACAAGTACATTTGGATATTTATAATTTGTGAAAAACTATTATGAAAATCGGCAATGTTTATTTTAACGAAAATCGGTCCTGAATGGTATTTTTATAAACAAAAAAGGAGATGGTATAGATTTTTTCTATATCAACTGCTTTTCTATTATACCAACTCCAACCACTCGACCGCTTCACAATGTGCGTCGCATGTGGGAACATACCATATAAGAAATACATTTATCTAAACATAAATAATACATTTTTAAAAAAAATCCTCAATACTCCTAATTTTAATGTTACAAGTATAATTCATAAAATACAAAAACCCCTTCCAAAGAAAGAGGCTTTTGGTGAATATTAAGTATGCTATTCCATTACGCTCTATATCTTACAGCTAAGCCTTTTAAGAACTTACGTGCGAAATTATCTCCGCAATCTTTATAATTTCTATGCCCTGGCTTTCTTAATATAGCTCCTAATTCACCTTTTGAAACAGCTATACCGCCATCGTCAAGGATATCCAACATATCATCCGTTGTTAGTTGTAGTGCTACTTTCAATTTTTTAAGAAGCATATTATTCACATGGTCCTTAGTCTGTTCAGGAGCTTTTGGTTGTCCTGGTTTTGGATCTTGTTTGCCTCTTTTAAAAGTAATGAAGCCATTTAAAAATGACTCTAACATCTTATAATCGCATTTTATCTGATCGTCATTTTCTTCTACTTCAACTTCTTCATCGAACTCATCTTTTGATTTTGTAAGTATCTTTGGTACTTCTTCCCTTGTAACTTCCATACCACCCAGTTTAAATATCTCTACCATATCTCTATTTTTTATATCTAGAGCGTATCTTGTTCTAATTAAAATATCATTGTTATCCATTTATAAACCTCCTAATATTTTTGCCTAAATAATTGTCATTTCATTATTTTATGGACCTTTTAATAACCCATACTTAGCATTACAAACTAAAAAATGTATTGCTATAAAGGAAAATGAAAATCCGAGAATCTTTGTTAGATTCTCGGGCTCTTTATTCTCCTAATTCCAACCACGCTACTGCTTCACAATGAGCTGTATGAGGAAACATATCCACAGGTTGTACTTCTTGTGTTTTATAGCCACGATCTTCTAAGATGCTTAAATCTCTTGCCAATGTAGCTGGATTACATGATACATACACAACACGTTTTGGTCGTTGCTCTAAAATTGTATTCAACAGTGCTTCATCGCAACCTTTGCGTGGTGGATCGACGACTAAAACGTCTGCTGTTTTGCCTTCTTTGTACCAACGTGGGATGACTTCTTCTGCTGGACCTGCTTCGAAATACGTATTTGTAAAACCATTCAGTTCAGCGTTACGTTTCGCATCTTCAATTGCTTGCGGTACGATTTCTACACCCATTACAGATTTCGCTTTTTGTGCTAGGAATAATGAGATTGAACCAATGCCACAGTAAGCATCGATAACTGTTTCGTTCCCTTTAAGATCTGCGTAATCTAATGCTTGCTTATAAAGTACTTCTGTTTGCTCTGGGTTTACTTGATAAAATGAACGCGCTGAAATTTCGAAGCGTACGTCACCAATTGTATCTTCAATAGTGTCATTGCCCCAAAGTTTTAACGTTTCATTGCCAAATATGACGTTTGTTTTTTCACCGTTAATATTTTGCATAATCGATGTGACATTTGGTACGAGTTGTTTGATTAGTTCCACTGCTGCTTCAGCTTGCGGGAATTTACGCTTTCTCGTAACAAGTACTACCATTACTTCGTTTGTTGCATGACCTGTGCGTACAACGACATGACGCAGCATACCTTGACCTGTTTGCTCATCATATGGTTTGATGCCTAACTTCCAAAGGCGTGGCTTTAAGCCTTCTAAAATGGCGTCTGCTTCTGCTGTTTGGATTAGACAACGATCTGTGTCAACGATATCATGTGATTTTGCTTTGTAAAAGCCTGCAATCGGTGCTTCACCGTTTAAGCCAAATGGAATTTGTGCTTTATTACGATAGTTCCATGGATTGTCCATACCTTTAACAGGCAATACTGGTGCATCAATTTTACCGATACGTGTCATGACATTACGGACCATTTTTTCTTTCCACTTCAATTGACCTTCATATGATAAGTGTTGTAGCTGACATCCGCCACACTGTGCAAATACAGGGCATGGTGCTGCTACGCGGTCAGGTGAAGGTTCTGTAATATTGATAATTTTTGCGAAGCCGTAGTTTTTTAATGTTTTTAATACATGGACTTCAGCTGTTTCATCAGGCAGTCCACCTTGGATGAAAAGTGGGTAGCCGTCGATTTTAGCAACCCCTGCCCCGTCATGTGTTAAGTCTTCTATATAAACCGTCAAGCGATCATTTTTCTTTACTGGTGCTGTCATTTTCGTACTTCCTCCATTTCAGTTCTTCTATTGTACCATGACCTCTCAGAAGAAAAAAATCCAAGTGCCAGAATCGACACTTGGATTTAAAAAGTCAATTATTCACCTTTCGTAACTGGCCCATCTTTTAATGCTACAAAGAAGGCTACTGCAATGGATGCTGCTAAAATAATAAATGGTGCATAGAAAATTAGAAAATTAACCATTCTGAAAATCCTCCTTTATGCATGATGATCTTTTTTTCCACGAATATAATCTTTGTTGAATAAAAATAACTTCAAGAGCAAGTATATTGATGGGATTAACAGTAAAAGTCCTAGAACGAAGGCGAATATTAAAGAGATTGCCATCGCAGGATTTGTAAAGCCATCGTATATTGTCAAATGCGGGTAAAGTAAATATGGATAATGTGAAATACCATAGGCAAAGAATGCTAATGCAAATTGGCCAAATAGTAAACCTAACGCCCAGTTATAATGCTGTTGCTTCCAAACAAGCCATACTGTAATAACAAACATGATTGCTGATAGACCGAACAGCCAGCCTAGATCGACCATACGATTAAAATGCTCCACATTATGCTTACTTAGCTCAAACATAATACCAATAACAGAAATTGCTAATGGACCTGCCCAAATAAGCGCGTATTTTCTAAGAAGCTTTGTAGCGGTTTTATCCCCAGCTTTATCTGCATACCAAGTTAAAAATACAGCTGATATATATAGAACAGCCGCTATTGCTAAAACGACAATACTCCAAGTTAATGGACTTGTGAACAATGCATGATAATCCAGCACTGGATTATCATTCACCATAGATACAAAGCCACCTTCAGAAATCGTTAACACTACTGATAATGAGGCTGGAATTAACAATCCTGCCGCACCGTACATGAACGAATAACCTTTATGTCCCCGTGAGCCATACGATTCAAACGCGTAGTAACTACCACGAATGGCCAAGAGGATAATCGCAATACTTGCTGGTACGAGTAATGTTGTTCCATAATAAAATGCTGTTTTTGGGAAGAAACCTACAACTCCCACAAAAAAGAATACTAAGAATACATTCGTTACTTCCCATACTGGTGACAAATAACGTTGAATAATATTCGTTAAAATATGTTGTCGACCCGTTAATACACCATATGCATTGAAAAATCCAGCGCCAAAGTCAATCGAACCGATAATTAAATAGCCTAATAAAAACAGCCATAATACGGAAATCCCCAAAATTTCTAATGTCATGAGAAGTCACCGCCTTTTTCAGCTTTGCGATCTTCAATTTCTTGTTCAATTGGATTGTGACGGAACATACGACGAAGTACAACGACACTACCAATTCCTAAAACGATATATAAGCCACAGAATAATATCAACATAATGTCCACATGATCACTTGTTGTGGCAGCTTCTGCTACCTTCATATACTTACGTAAAATCCACGGTTGGCGTCCAACTTCTGCAAGCCACCAGCCAGCTTCAATAGCAATAATAGATAATGGTCCACCTGCAACAATGACCCAACGGAACCATCTTGAACTAACAAATGTCCAGCTTCGAATTTTACCTAATACATACACTGCTGATACTAATACCATGAACATACCGATCATGACCATCGTATCAAACAAGTAGTGAATATAAAGTGGTGGTGTTTCATCTTCTGGAAATTCATTTAGTCCAACAACCTCAGCTGTAGGATTTGAATGCGCTAAAAAACTTAAAGCATAAGGCACTTTAATGGCATACTTCACTTCTTCACCATTGGTTACACCAAATAGAATAAGTGGCGCATTTTTTTCAGTTTCAAAATGCCATTCAGCTGCAGCTAATTTTTCTGGTTGATATTCTACTAAATATTTTGCAGAGAAATCTCCAATGATTGCTGAAGCAATGGCAAATACTAAACCAACTTTCATTAATAAGAACAATGCCTTTTTGTGATAAACATGATTTGAACCTTTAAGCATTTTAAATGCTGCAATAGCTGCTAAAATAAAAGCGGCTGTCATGTAAGCTGTTACGACAACATGCGCTACTTTAGTTGGCATCGCAGGGTTTAACATCGCTAAAATTGGTTGAATATTAACGAGCTGACCATCTACAATATCAAATCCTTGTGGTGCATTCATAAATGCATTCACGATTGTAATAAAAACGGCTGACATCGATGCACCAATTGCAACAGGAATTAATAATAGTAAATGTTTCTTTTGATTTTCAAAACGGTCCCAAGTGTATAAATAAATACCTAAGAAGATTGCTTCAAAGAAAAACGCAAATGTCTCCATAAAAAGCGGTAATGCAATAACATTACCTGCTAGCTGCATGAAGTTCGGCCATAGTAGCGATAATTGCAAACCGATAGCAGTACCTGTTACTACACCGACTGCTACGGTTATAACGAATCCACGTGCCCAACGTCTTGCAAGTAGAATATAGTGCTCATCATTCTTCTTGATCCCTACCCATTGTGCAATCATAATCATTAATGGGACACCTACGCCTATCGTAGCGTAAATGATATGGAAAGATAATGTAAGCTCCGTTAAGATACGGCTAAAAAATACTGCACTTTCATTTTCCATGATCGTTCCTCCTCAGCTTCCGAAAATTCGTCCGACGAGTGACAACAGCATAATACCTGCAACGATAAAGCTTAACCAGATTAATTTCTTCTCATGTGTTTTATACATAGCGCACTCTCCCTTACTTACTATTATAACCATGGCAACCACCATTCTATCTCCCGAACGTGACAGATTTATCACGTATTCATGTTCAAAATATGATAAAAGAATGTTCAAAATGTGAATTGATGTTTATCGTGAGCAAAGAATTTGCTTTTCATGTACTGAATAAAAAAAGACTAGAAAGCGGTTTGGCTTCTAGTCTTAAGTCATTCATTATATTATGGTCTATCTTGTTCTCGAATATCATCAATTGGTACAAAAACTTCAATATGTCTTTTTAAATTTCTAAATTCAGCAGGAATATCCCCACCGTATTCACCATCTAAATTCAACTGTACTACTTCATCCGAAGTCACTTTTACATGACTAGCCTTTGTATGGATAATATGCGGGTCTTTAAAATGTTCTCCTCTAACTGCAAGTGATACAAGCTTAATAAAATCAGCGATATTACATTTTTTTAAAATGAACATTGAAAAGTAGCCATCATTAATACTTGAATTTGGTGATAATTTTTCGAATCCACCTACAGAGTTTGTTAAACCGATTAAAAACATCATTGCTTCATCTTCAAAAACTTCTCCGTCGTATTCAATACGCATTCTAGAAGCCTTTATTGAGGGCAGCATTTCGATGCCTTTTAAATAATAAGCTAGTTGTCCAATCATTGTTTTAAGCTTACTCGGTACTTCGTAAGTCAGTTCAGTGATACGACCACCACCAGCGATATTAATAAAATAACGATCATTAACTAGTCCTACATCCACCGGAATAGTATCGCCTTTAATAATAATATCTACAGCTTTGCTGATATCTCGGGGAATATGTACCGCACGTGCAAAGTCATTTGTTGTTCCCATCGGTATTAATCCAATTTGAGGTCTCTCTTCAAATCCGCTAACCCCTGCGACAACTTCGTTTAATGTACCATCTCCACCTACAGCAATGATAACATCAAATTTACGCTCAACTGCAGCCTTTGCAGCAGTAGTTGCATCTCCTGCACAGGTAGTAGCATGACAAGAGGCTTCATAGCCGGCGACTTCTAATTTTTCTAATACTTCAGGTAGATGCTTTTTGAAAATTTCCCTACCCGATGTGGGGTTATAAATGATTCGTGCTCGTTTCATATCATTACCTTCTTTACTCTACAATTTTCTAATTATATTAACGGAAAAATTCTAAGGAATGTTCCCAAAAGTACTAAACGCTCAAAATAGGCTGTCTCAACGTTTATATTAAATACGTTTAGGCAGCCCTTTATTTCTTGTAATTTGTCTAAGATTTAAGTTTTAAGACGTCCAAATTTGAAAAGCTTCCAATCTCATTATACAGAATCATACTTATTATGCAAATGACGGTTTTATTTTAAAGTATCTGTTACAACTTTACGGAAATCATCATATACCCAGCCCCAGAATTCTTCATTTGAAGCATTCTCATCAGTAATTCCTGCAAAAAGTTCCTTTTGCTTCTCTGTAAATGTCGGATCATCTTGTGCAGGTAGTGTGGCTTTTTTAGCTAATACATATTCTTGTAATTGTGGTGCACGTGGTCCCCATTTTCCAATTACTTCTCCCGCTTCACTTAAAATAATATAAACAGGAATAGAGCGACCACCATTTGTCAAATATTGATCCATAAGCTCTAAATTTAGGTCACGATAGACACAACGCATTTCTAGATTAGCTGCCTCTGCAATTTTACGAATGATTGGATTATTCATCATCGCATCACCACACCAGTCTTCTGTGATTGTTAAAATATGTGGTTTTTTTGATGCTAATAAAGAAATAAATGCTTCATCCTCAGGTAATTGATAATTGTTATAAACTTTGAAGCTATTATCCTTCTGCGCTGTCATGCTATCCATATAATCTTGAATTGAAATTGCTTCGTCAAAGTATTGTTGTTCAGTTTTCATATGTAAAACCTCCTTGAAAATAGTGTAAATCTTTTATTAATTTTTGGCAAAGTTCTAAACATGCTTATCACAAATAAGATGCTGTTACTAAGCTATTTTAAATATTTAATTGAGTTAGAGTTTTTTGATAATACGAAGCGTACAGTCATTAGTGGATCGACCATCTGGCAAATTTCAATTTGACCAGCTGCGCTTAATAACATAGCTATTGATCGCCCTGATTTTTGTATAATCCTATTTGCCATTAGCTCCGCTGCAAGCTTGCCTGCTTCATCTAATGTTTTGGCAGAAGCAATTTGTGTAAACACTTCTTCATTTTCTAGTAAAGGTTGTTCAATTGCCTCTCCTTTTATAATCTCTAATGTAACTATTGCTGCACCTTCAATTTCAACACCACTAACAACAATTTCCCCATCACCCATTGCAGCATGGAAATCACTAAGACCAAATAGTGCACCTTAAACGAAAATAGGGAGATTACACCTATCTTTTTTCTCTACTATAGCAAAAAGACTGCTTGAGGCACGGATGCTCAAGCAGTCTTTGAAAGTGTTAAATTAGCGTTTGTTGATTTCTTCAAGAAGGATTTTATTAACCATTGGTGGGTTAGCTTGTCCTTTAGTAGCTTTCATGATTTGACCTACTAAGAAGCCGATTGCACGATCTTTACCGTTTTTGAAGTCTTCAATTGATTGTTGGTTGTTGTCTAATGTTTCTGTAACAATTTTAAGTAAAGCTGTTGGATCAGAAAGTTGAACAAGACCTTTATCTTTAACGATTTTCTCTGCGTCGCCACCGTTTTCAACTAACTCTTTGAAAACTTTTTTAGCGATTTTAGAAGAAATTGTACCTGCAGAGATTAATTTAACCATACCTGCTAGGCCTTCAGGAGTTAAAGCAGTATCTTTTAACTCTTTTTGTTCTGCGTTTAAATAAGCAGAAACTTCACCCATTAACCAGTTAGAAGCAAGTTTTGCATCTGCTCCAGCTGCTACTGTTGCTTCAAAGAAATCTGCGATGTCTTTTTGCAATGTTAGTACGCCTGCATCGTATGCTGTTAAGCCTAGTTCTTCAACATAGCGAACTTTACGAGCTGCTGGTAATTCAGGAATTTCATCTTTTACGCGTTGTAACCATGCGTCGTCGATAACGATATCAACTAAGTCTGGCTCTGGGAAGTAACGGTAATCGTCCGCGCCTTCTTTTACACGCATAAGGATTGTTTTCCCTGTTTTCTCATCGAAACGACGAGTTTCTTGCTCGATGACACCGCCTGCATTTAATACAGCTGCTTGGCGTTTTTCTTCAAACTCAAGACCACGACGAACGAAGTTAAATGAGTTTAAGTTTTTTAATTCAGTTTTTGTACCGAATTCATCTCGGCCGTATGGACGGATTGAGATGTTGGCATCACAACGAAGTGAGCCCTCTTCCATTTTACAGTCAGATACGCCTGTATATTGGATGATTGATTTGATTTGCTCTAGGTAAGCATAAGCTTCTTCTGGAGTACGGATATCTGGTTCAGATACGATTTCCACAAGTGGTGTACCTTGACGGTTAAAGTCAACTAGAGAGCTGTTTTTACCATGTGTAAGTTTACCAGCATCTTCTTCCATATGAAGACGAGTAATACCAATACGTTTTTTCTCTCCGTTTACTTCAATATCAACCCAGCCGTTTTTACCGATTGGTTTATCAAATTGTGAAATTTGGTAAGCTTTCGGATTATCAGGATAGAAATAGTTTTTACGGTCGAATTTAGTATGTTGTTCGATTTCCATATTAAGTGCTAGAGAAGCACGAATTGCGTAATCTACAACGTTTTTATTTACAACCGGTAAAACACCTGGGTAACCAAGGTCAATTACTGTTGTATTTGTATTCGGTTCAGCACCAAAGTGATTTGGTGAACCAGAGAAGATTTTAGAGTTTGTTTTTAACTCTACGTGTACTTCTAAACCAATGACTGTTTCAAAGTTCATGTTATTTTACCTCCCAAATTTGAGGAGTTTCTTTGTGGAATTCAGTTGCTTTTTCGAAAGCATCTGCCACACGGTAAATTGTAGCTTCATCGAAGTATTTACCGATAATTTGTAAACCTAATGGTAGACCATTTTCAAATCCACATGGAACTGAGATTGCTGGTACACCTGCTAAGTTAATAGGAATTGTTAAAATATCGTTAGCGTACATTGTCATTGGATCTTTAACGTTTTCTCCAATTTTGAATGCTGGAGTTGGCGTTGTAGGTCCAAGAATTACATCAAATTCTTCGAAAACTTTATCGAAATCTTCTTTGATTAATGTACGTGCTTGTTGTGCTTTTTTGTAGTAAGCATCATAAGTACCTGAACTTAGTGAGTAAGTTCCAAGCATTATACGGCGTTTTACTTCATCACCGAAACCTTGAGCACGAGTTTCTTTGTAAAGTTCTTCTAGGTTTGTAACGTTTTCAGCGCGGAAGCCATAACGGATACCGTCGAAACGAGATAAGTTTGAAGATGCTTCAGAAGAAGAAAGGATGTAATATGCTGCTAAAGCATATTTAGAATGAGGAAGTGAAACTTCTTCCCAAGTTGCGCCTTGAGCTTCTAATACTTTAAGTGCATCTAGAACTGATTGACGTGCAGCTTCTCCAACACCCTCGCCTAAATATTCTTTAGGTACAGCGATACGAAGACCTTTCACATCACCAGTAAGAGCTTCTACAAAGCTTGGTACTTCAACATTTGCTGAAGTTGAATCGTTATCATCTACACCTGAGATTGCTTCAAGTAATAATGCATTGTCTCGTACGTTACGAGTAATTGGTCCGATTTGATCAAGTGAAGAAGCAAATGCTACTAAACCGAAACGAGAAACACGTCCATAAGTTGGTTTCATCCCAACAACACCACAGAATGATGCTGGTTGACGAATAGAACCACCTGTATCAGAACCTAATGAGAATGGTACTTCTCCTGCTGCAACAGCCGCTGCTGAACCACCTGAAGATCCACCAGGTACGCGGTCAAGACTCCAAGGATTACGAACTGGTTTGATACCTGAGTTTTCATTTGAAGAACCCATTGCAAACTCATCCATGTTCAATTTACCGATAGTTACCATTCCAGCTTCGCGTAATTTGTTGACAACTGTTGCGTCATAAATAGGGTTAAAGCCTTCTAGAATTTTACTTGCACAAGTTGTTTCTAAACCTTCAGTGACGATATTATCTTTAACACCGATAGGTAGACCGAATAGTGGTCCTCTTTCTTCAAATGGGACTGCATCCATTTCTTTTGCTTGTGCTGTTGCTTTTTCTTCATCTAATGCTAAAAACGCGCCTACTTCTCCATCTAGTGCACCTACACGTTTGTAAGCTTCTTCTGTTAAGTCAGCGATTGAGATTTCTTTTGTTTTTAAAAGTTCTTGTAACTCTTGCGCTGATTTTGTAAACAATGTCATATGTGGCCCTCCTTACTGACTATTATTCTGTAATGATTGGTGGTACTTTAACTAAGCCGTCTACTTGTTCTTTTACGTTTAACATCATAACTTCACGATCTAAACCTTTCACTGCAACGTCTTCACGTAAAACGTTTACAAGTGGTAAGACATGTGTTGTAGGTTCAACATTAGTAGTATCTAACTCATTAAGTTGCTCTGCAAATTTAGTAATCGCACCTAATTGTTGTGCAAACTTTTCAGCTTCAGCTTCTGTAATAGCTAGACGAGCTAAGTTAGCAACGTGCTTCACTTCTTCTTTTGAAATATTCGCCATTCTTCACACCTCCGAATTCAATAACCATACCGATAATAATATCATTTTTAGTAATATTTATGCAAGGCGATACTTTTCACTAAAGTGACGCCAAACGCTTGAAAATAAAGGCTTTTCTTTCCTCTATTAGCGACCTCAATATACTCCCAATCCATTATAGCCGAAATGAATAGAGATAATTGACTACCTTCAGATTATACAATTTATCGACACAAATAAGTATGGTTTTCATATTTTCTGCAAAAGTAAAAGAGTGCGCCAGATTCGTCGTACTCTCAGTTTGTCGACAAAAGGTATTCAAAATGGCCATATCCTGTATGTCTTATGTTATTTTTATATATTTTGGTTATTTAAGATCTTATATAGATAAAATACTCTTTGAAGTCTAATTAGCGAGTTTCTTTAAATTTATAGCTGCAAAAGTATGCATCGTCTGCATGAATACTTTTTAAGACCTTTTTAGCTTGCCCACTGCATACTCAATTTTTCTCACACGATGTTCTTGAGTTACTAGTTGATCCAAAGCAATTATTTTAATTCGATCTCTTTCAGGATTTTTTTATTGTTATAATTTCCTATCATCTCAGAAGATTTGTTTATATTACATGATGTGTAGTTGATTGGAGCGAAGGTGGCGACTCCTGCGGAAAAAGCGGGACAGTCCAAGACTCTGCAGGAGCATTGCGACGAAGCGGTTTGGCGCCCGCCCGAGAAAAAGCGTCCACCTTAGCGGAAATCAACGGTCTCTTATCTATTTATATATATTTTAAAATAAAAAGACCATAGACAAACTTGAATTTCTTCGAGTTTGTCTATGGTCTGAGAGTGCGACAGATTCGTCGCACTCTTTCTATTAAAAACTAATCATTATAAATATGAACATCTGGCTCACTTGAATTAGCCTCTTTTACTACTAATGCCTCTGGTCCATTAACTGAAGTAACATTGACTTCAACCTTTAAGTCTTTAGGGAATTGATCAATTACTGCCCCAGCCATGAATTGGGTGAAACCAACAATTTCAGAAGTACCATAAAATTTAATCGGAATATCTATCTTTAACTTTTTAATTTCATTATTTTGATAGAATCCTGTTCCAATAACATTTGTATAGTTAGAAAAGTACTTTTCAATATCTTGTTTAAAGTTTTTAAAATACTGATTCATTTCACGATAGTTTTCTTTTTTAGTATCATTTGTTGGGAATAACACGTATTCCTCTTTAATCGGTTGCCATTCTGACACTTTATTAGATCCCTCATCTACAATTCCGTAAGAGATATATGTGCCTGGAACAATTGCGCTACGACTTTGCTGTTTAAATAGCCCAACAACCATTGGAACGTTTTCTAGTCCCTCTTTTTGACGTAATCGTTGGATAACTTGAGCAGCAATTTTTTTCCCTTGTTCTGTTAAAGCCTCTTGAGGTATCTGTTCTTCATAAGTTGCACCATAATCTTCTTTTTGATAATAGTAAATAGAGTTTAGTGCTAAACCGATTGAAACACCTGCAAGCTTCACTTTATTTTTGCCTGCTTTTTCAAGATAATTTTGTTCTACGATATGTGCCAAATAGATAGGAGCCTTTGTAGCACGTTCTGTTGGCGACATTTTGTTGTTAGTAGCCGGATTTAAACCATCATCTGTTTGAGAACTACGCGCAAGCCATGAAGTGGCTGTTTTCTTATCTAAATATTGACCCTCTTGGAAAAAGTACTTACTTGGATCAAATGCATTTTGTGATAAGCGTAATAATCCACTTTCTGCTTCTGTTATATCGTATTTAGAATAAATATTTGAAACAATCAAACCTCTACTTGCACTTTCTTTGTAAGGTAAAAGAGTACGGTAGTATTGGTCATCAAGTTGTAAATTAGGAATGATTGTTGCTTCTTCCTTGTCTTTAGCATCGCTTTGTACTACTTCCGTATCATTATTTAATGATGGAACGCAACCTGCAAGCATGGTGACAACAATCATCACCGGTATCCAGCGAAGTCGTTTCATGATCTTGATCTCCTTTACACAGTTAATTCTTGAAGAAGGCGATTTTCATCCCAAACTTCTATGCCAAGTTGTTCAGCTTTTGCTAGTTTTGAACCTGCTTCTTCTCCAGCAATTACTAGGTCTGTTTTCTTACTAACACTGCCAGTAACTGTACCACCTAACTGTTCTATTTTCTCTTTTGCATCTTGCCGTGTCAATTGTTCTAATTTACCGGTTAATACAACTGTCTTACCAGAAAATATACTTTCTATGTCAGCCACATTTACTTTTTTACCTTTAAAGTCCATGTTGACACCTGCATCAGAAAGCCTTTTTACTAATGTTTGAACTTCTTCGTTTTCAAAATATGAAAGTAATGATTCAGCCATTTTCTCACCAATATCACTTACATTTACAAGTTCGTTCGTTGTAGCCTTCATTAAGTTTTGAATAGAACCAAATTCTTCAGATAATACGCGTGCTGCTTTAGCTCCAACATGACGAATACCTAAGCCGAATAATAGGCGCTCCATTGAATTTTCTTTCGAATTTTCAATAGCTTTGACTAAATTATTTGCTGATTTTTCGCCCATCCGCTCTAACTGGACTAATTCCTCTACATTTAATTTATATAGGTCTGATACATCTTTTACAAGATCAGATTTTAATAATTGCTCTACAACTTTTTCTCCGCACCCATCAATATTCATCGCATTTCGTGATACAAAATGGGCCATACCTTCTGAAATTTGTGCGAAGCATTGTGGATTCACGCAACGAAGTGCGACCTCGCCTTCTATACGTATAAGCTCACTGTCACAAGCCGGACAATGTGTCGGCATTTCATAAGGAACAGAATCTTCACTACGTTGGTCAAACAATACTGAAACAACTTCAGGGATGATGTCTCCTGCTTTACGGATGATGACTTGGTCTCCGATTCGGATATCCTTTTCACGGATAATGTCCTCGTTATGCAATGTTGCACGTCCAACTGTTGTTCCTGCTACAAGAACTGGTTCAAGTATAGCTGTCGGGGTAACAACACCTGTACGACCAACAGTCAAATCAACATCTAAAACTTTAGTAACTACTTCTTCAGCTGGGAATTTATACGCGATAGACCAACGAGGACTTTTCGCTGTAAAACCTAACTCCTCTTGCTGATCATAACGATTTACTTTAATGACGATACCATCAATTTCATAGGGCAATTCTGGACGTTTTTCTGTCCATTCTTCAATATAAGCCATTACTTCTTTAATATCTTTACATGCACGGCGCTCAAGATTAGTATGGAAGCCTAACTTATCCATATAATCTAATGCTTCACTATGACTGTCTAAATTATAAGCCTCACCACTACCTCCTATAGCATAAATAAAGGTAGATAAATTACGACTTGCTGCAATTTTAGGGTCTAGTTGACGAAGCGATCCAGCCGCTGCATTACGAGGGTTTGCGAATAATTCCTCGCCTTTTTCTGCCCGTGACTTATTTAGATTTGTGAAAGATCGTTTTGGCATATAACATTCTCCACGCGCTTCAATGGAAACCGACTCTTTTAAACGCAGCGGTATAGAACGAACTGTTTTTAAGTTTTCTGTAATCTCCTCACCGATTTGACCATCACCACGTGTTGATCCCACTACAAAAACGCCATTTTCATAGCGCAGCGAAATCGCTAAACCATCAATTTTCAATTCACAAATATAATTAAAATTGTCACCGATAATGGCGCGTACTCTTCTGTCGAAGTCATTCAAATCCGCTTCGTTAAACGCATTAGAGAGACTAAGCATCGGATAATCATGTGTAACCTTTCGGAAACCTTGTAATATGTCTCCTCCTACGCGCTGTGTAGGTGAATCCGGGTATATTAAATCAGGATTTTCTTGTTCAATTACGATTAACTCATTTAATAATTGATCGTAAATTGCATCTGAAACAACTGGTTTATCCAGTACATAATAGGCATGTCCATATTCATGAAGAAGCTCATTTAGTTCAGCTACACGCTTTTCCAGTTGAATTTTGTCCATTCATTTTCCTCCGCAACTACGCTTATACTTTTTCGATAGGCGCAAATTTTGCTAATAATCGTTTGATACCTGTTGGACTTGGGAAAGCAATATCTAACTCAACATTATCCCCTTCACCGCGAACGCTAACAACTGTACCGACACCCCATTTTTTATGAGCTGCTTTGTCACCAGAAGCCCATTCAAGTTTTTCACCACCAGATTGTGTATAAGCTGGTTTTGTCACTACTGTACGAGTTGTCTGTGATTTTGATGTAGCAAAACCTGACTGACGCGGTGAACGTCCAACACTAGTACTGTTACTGTTAGCCGAAATATCTTCAATAATCTCATTATCAATTTCCTGTAGGAATCTTGATGGATTATTATAACTACTACGACCAAAAATAGTACGTGTTTGTGCACAAGTTAAGAATAGTTTCTCCTCTGCACGCGTGATACCAACATAAGCTAGACGACGCTCCTCTTCCATTTCATCCTCATCTTGCAATGAGCGTGAGTGTGGGAATATATTTTCTTCCATACCAATGACGAAAACGACTGGGAACTCTAATCCTTTTGCAGAGTGCATTGTCATTAAAACAACACTACCTTTAGACTCATCCTCTTTATCAAGAGAATCAATGTCTGCTATAAGTGCTAAATCTGTTAAGAAGGCAACGAGCGTCTTATCATCACTTTGTGCCTCAAATGCTTTTGTAACTGTTAAAAATTCATCGATATTCTCTAAGCGGCTTTCTGCTTCAATCGTTTTTTCAGTTTTCAACATCTCACGATAGCCTGATTTTTCGAGTACTTGCTCAACTAGTTCTGTTACAGACAAAAATTCCTGCATTCGTGTAAAATCCGAAATCATCGCATGGAATTTTGCTGCTGCATTAGCTGCTCTTGCAGGTAAGCCCATAAAATCCACTTCTCTTAATGCATCAAAAATAGAACGATCTTGTTCGAATGCGAATTGCGCCATACGATCAAAAGAAGTTGCGCCAATACTACGTTTTGGTTCGTTAATAATTCGTGCTAAAGATAGATCATCGTCATTATTAGCAATTAAACGTAGGTATGCTAGTAAATCCTTTATCTCTTTACGATCATAGAACTTCGTGCCTCCAACAATTGTATAAGCCATGTTCGACTTCACAAGCACTTCCTCCATTGCACGTGATTGTGCGTTTGTGCGGTAAAGAATGGCGAAATCATCAAGTGAACGATTGTCTTTTAACATTAATTCTTGAATTGTTTGTATGACAAATTGCGCTTCTTGTTTCTCATCATAAGAACGTGAAATAGCAATTTTCTCACCTTCAGCATTTTCCGTACGAAGTTCTTTTGGATAGCGACTAGTGTTATTTTTTATGACGTCATTTGCCGCTTGAAGGATGCGTGCAGACGAGCGATAATTCTGTTCTAGCATGATTGCTTTTGCCTTAGGATAGTCTTTTTCAAAAGATAAAATGTTTTGGATATCTGCTCCGCGCCAACGATAAATTGATTGATCAGAGTCACCAACAACACAAATGTTTTGGAATTTCTTCGCAAGCATTTGGACTAATTGATATTGAGAGTGGTTCGTATCTTGATATTCATCCACGTGAATGTACTGGAATCTATTTTGATAATATTCAAGTACTTCAGGCACTTGTTGGAATAAGCGAATAGTAATCATGATTAAATCATCAAAATCTAGTGATTGGTTTTTTTGCAAGCGTCTCTGATAACTTTCATAGACATCTGCAATTGTTTTTTCGTATGGGTTTGTTGCATTCACTTGCGCTCTATATGTTTCAACATCGATACATTCGTTTTTCGCAGAACTAATCGCATTTAACATAGAGCGTGGGTCATGACGTTTAGGATCAATATTTAACTCTTTTAAAACGTTTTTAATTACCGTTAATTGATCAGTTGTATCTAGAATGGAGAAGTTTTTGTTGTAGCCAATACGGTCGATATCCCGACGTAAAATTCGTACACACATAGAGTGGAATGTCGATACCCACATTTGTGCACCCGTACCGTTACCTAATAGCCCGTCAATACGGTCTCTCATTTCACGTGCTGCTTTATTCGTGAAAGTGATGGCTAATATCTTCGAAGGATAAACCTTTTTTTCAATTACTAAATACGCGATACGATGAGTTAGTACACGCGTTTTCCCTGATCCTGCTCCTGCCATTATTAGCAATGGACCTTCTGTTGTTTTTACGGCTTCTTCCTGTTCAGGGTTCATTCCTTTTAATAAATTATTCGTTAGCTGTTCCATAACGCACCACCTTTTTACAATACAAACATTTGTTCTTGATTATACTATAGTTTTATATTTCTTTCACAGCTTTTACTGTACTAAGCGCTGCTTTTAAATCTTCATAAATAATATTGCCAATTACGACGGTATTTGCTGATTGAGCCATTTCCTTTGCCTGTTCAGCGTTAGAAATGCCTCCACCATAAAATAATCGTGTATTTCCTAAAACATCTTTAACATCTCTTACTATATTAGGATTCCCGTAAGTACCACTATATTCTAAATAAAAAATAGGTAAATTAAAAAGATTTTCAGCCATTCTAGCATAAGCAACTACGTCATCTGTATCTAACTCAGTATTTGCCTCCGTCACTTTTGCAGCCTTACAATCAGCATTTAATATGCAATAACCTTCTGCAAAAAGTTCCTCCCACATCATAATATCCCCGTATTCTTTAATCGCTTGATGATGCAAATCTTTTACCCAAGTTGTATTCTTGCTGTTTAACACTGTTGGTATAAAGTAATAATCGAATCCTGGTGTAACAGATTCTAAATTTGAAATTTCCAAAACAACGGGTACAGTAAAACGTCGAATCCTTACCAATAAATCTAATACATTATCGATTGTCACATCATCTGTACCACCAACTATTACTGCATCTGTGCCTGATTCACACAATTGTTCTAGTACCTCATCCGTCATTGGTTTTGCTGGATCAACTTTAAATACATGACGCCAATTTTGAAACTCCATTTTAACCCACCTATCTGTAATATTAATATCTATTAGACTTAGCCAAGGAACAACACGTTTTTCTCTAATTACCAGTATACATTAGTCAAACATGCCCTCAATTGTAAATTCGGCATGGCTAGAAAGAATTAATCAAAATTTTATTTCACAAGAAAAAAACTGAACAGACATCTGCTCAGTCGGTTTCTTTATTTGCTATACAGCTCCTCAGTCTTTAGGAGCTAGAAAAGGTTTTTCCTCTGGATAAAGGCGGCCAAGCATCTCATCATACGTATCATTTCCATAATCAAAACAACGACGTACGCGAGAAATAGTTGCTGTAGAAGCACCTGTTTCCTTTTTAATTGTTTCATACGTTTTTTTCAGGCGTAATAAATGCGCTACTTCAAAACGTTGTGCTAAAGATTGGATTTCGCTTATTGTACATAAATCATCAAAGAATTTATAGCATTCTTCTATATCATTTAACTCCAAAACAGCTTTAAACAGTTGTTCTGTTTGATGACCTCTAATTTTTTCTATTTGCATGCTTCATTCCCCCTTTCCTTCATTAAGGTTCATATGTGACCGCTTTTGCTAATCCAGGATTGGAAGGTACGAGATGAATCCACGACTTACCAGGCACTAGTTTAATAGGCTGACCATCTGCATATGGTGCCAACACACCATCTACATTTCGCCATTTAACATCTAGCTTTTGCCCAGCTTGAAAGACATAACCACTTCCACCTGAAGTCAAATCAAGCGATTGACGTCCCTTTTGATCAACAGTACTTTGATTTACTTCAAAAAATAACACATTGGCAACTTGTACAGATTTATCATTTAATAAATCCTTTGTGACAACGCCACCAGATTGACGTTCGTATAATTTACTGTCTTCATTATAAGTATAAGTGTTATGGAATTGCTCATCAATACCATAACGAATATCTATTTTAGATATAACTTTTTCTATTTTAACATCTTCAGCAGACTCATAAAAAGAGAAAGGTATTTTTTTACTCATTTTTAGTGAGGCTCCTACTTTTCCAAACCCTAACTTTACATTTTCCTCCGAAATATAGGAGTTGTGAGGTGCTACACGATCCGTTGAACGTTTAAATAAAGAACCATCATATTGCATACCATTAATATTATCCACTACACCGCTACTCAACATATTTTTTGCCTCTGGACTATAGCCATGTGCAATATAAAATGCGTCTAAACCTTTTGCTAAATCAACAAAATAATCTCTAGCACTTCTAACAGGTCCCATATTCTCTGGTAGCTCACTTTGGAATACTGCTAGTAAACGTGTAATATTGCCTTCTGCTATCATTTCATAAACAAGGTCAGCAGAAGTTAGACCAGATTGAGGACGCGCTTGCGGCTGATTATTAATAGTCACCATTACGGGACGCATCTTTGGTTTCTGCTCTACTTCTAATCCAGTAAACGGTGTAATAAAAGTCTTTTTCTCTACTTCTGCTTGCACTGCCGTTTTTTCTGGTTCCTTGTTTTCTTCCTTCACTTCTTTCTCTTTAGAGCATCCGACTATTAAAACCCCAAGTACTAGTAGCACTACCATCAACTTCTTTTTCAAAAGATTTCCTCCTATCTCATAACGGACGGGAATAGAACGGTTTTCTTCATCACATCGAAAATACCGCGTTGAGTAATCCGAATATAAGGTAAATGTGTAGATTGTAAAAACAGTAAAGTATAAATAGCATCACCAAGATTGTAGCCACGCTCCCGCAAAGCATTCTTGAGTGTTAATTCTTGTTCTATTAATAGTTCAACAGGCTCGGCGGATAATCCTCCTCCAATTGAAAGTGGTAAGTTTTCTACAACTCTTCCATCTTCAACGATTACGATACCGCCTTTCATTTTTTTCATTTCGTTGAAAGCTATTAACATATCTTTTGTATCTTTTCCTATTAAGATTATATCTCCTGTACTTGAATACGAGGATGCAAAACCTTGGAGATGTGTCGCGAATCCTTTTATCAAAGTATTCACACGCCATTTCCCATTTTTATCAACTAACATTAAGTAGCATTCATCATGGTCTGTGTGAAGTTTGCCTTCATTGGTATGAACGGATATGCTGTATGGTTTTGTTATAACATCATTTACTAATTGAATCCCAAATGGCATCGAAAATTGGAAGTCATCATCTGATAATTCAAATTTCAAATCGAATGTATCCATTGCTGACCAATCGATTGATGGTAGGGTGAATTCCTTTTTATTTTCTCGTTTTAACCAAACACCTTTTGATAATACACTGACAGGCACTGGATTAAATTCATTTTCTAAAAAATTTAATGTTGCATAACGTCCTGTAGCAATAAGCCCGTGTAAATTACTCATGTCATAATAGCGTGCGACATTATAAGACGCCATTTGATAGGCATCAATTGGATCTACACCAGCATCAAGGGCAACTTGAATACATTTGTCCATCACACCATCTCTATGGAATGAAGGTGTAGCACCATCTGTTGTCATCATTAAATGATCGAAAATATTCAACTTTTTCTCAAGGATATCTTTCAAAAGTACAGGTAAATCTGGTCGGATGGATGAATGACGTAATGTCACTGCATATCCATGCAAAATGCGATTTTCAACTTCCTCTAAAGTCATGGATTCATGGTCCCCGTCTGCACCAAATAATTTCATACGAGTTAATGTTCCTTCAGATGCACCCGGTAAATGTGCTTCGACTTTTTTGCCATGTGCTTTTGCAAGTTTCAACCAATAAAGCATTTGGTCATCACCTGCTAGTAATCTTGGCCAGCCTGTTAACTCTCCGCCTAACATGACATCTGTTCGTTCAAGCCAATCATTAATTGCTTTTGTAGTAAAGAGATCATGTTCATTTTCAAGCTCTGTTTGCGAATCAAATCGCGCCCACCAGTAAAATGAAAATGGAAGTTTCTTTAATTGGTCTAAAATTGAAAACGCTTTCTTGTTTTTTATTTCTAAAAATAGCATTAAGTTATCGGATAGGAATGTCGTTGTTCCAAGTTGAGCTGCATAATCCGCAAAGGATTGGGGATTATAAAGCTGAAATGGATGAACATGTGGTTCAATGTATCCTGGAACAATTGTCTGTCCCTCAGCATCAACAATCTCAGTTGTCGCTGTATTTGTTGGCATTTTAGGCCCTGCGTATATAATACGATCTTTTTCAATCCAAATATTCCCCTGGATCCATTGTTTATATACTCCATGTAAATAACGCGCGTTTTTAATTACAATGTTAGGTGCTTCTTTACCATCAATGATGGCTATTTGTTGACGGATTTGACTAATTTTCCACAAGGGTTCTTGCATTACATCCATCTCCTTTCTCTTTTCTTTATTATTTTTATGCTCGTTAAAGCGATTATTTAATTTATGTCAAAAATAGGATTTAATACTGTTTTGCCATTATTGAATTATCGTATCACAGCACTTTAGGAAAACAAAGTTTTTAGTAACACTTTTGTGGGAAAATTTGTATAGGAGGGTGAATTAATTGACACAATCAGAAAACTTAAGTACGAAAAATGCTTTTATGCGGTTAACTTGTGGTATAACTATGACTGCATTTGGTATCGGTAAAATTTCGCGCGATTCTAATTGTACTGGTGGTCGATTGATGATTATTTTCGGTGCTATGAAAACAGCGGAAGGTATCTTAAAGTATTGTCCAACTAAAGCTATGATGAGTTCCACTATGAAATCCGTTGTGGATAGCTCTATGACGAGTGCTTTTGGTGGTCAAGCTGGAAGTATCATTCCGAATATTGATCAATTGATGAAGGAATTTGCTGGTGGAAATTCGAATACTAATACAAATAGTAGTTCCAATAGTAATTCGAATACTAGCTCCAATTCGAATACTAATGGTGAAAAGAATAACGCCCAAAACAGCAATTCTAAAAACCAGTCTAATGATCAAAAAACGAACAATAACAACAGTCAATCTAACTCAACTACTTCATAACCCCCATACTATACAAAAAGCTGTCCGACCTTTTAATCGGACAGCTTTTCGTATTACTTCATTGTACGCCAACCAATATCTGAACGGTGGAAAAAGCCTTCCCACGTTTCTTTAGATAAACCTTCATATACTTTTTGTTGTGCTTCTTTCAATGATACTGCCTTTGTAGTAACTAGTAGTACACGACCACCGTTCCCAACAAAGCTGTCTCCTTCTTGCTTCGTACCTGCATGGAATACATCGAAATTGGCTGATAATTTTTCAAGTGGAGGTAACTTAGCACCTTTTTTTATATCGCCAGGATATCCTTCAGATGCAATTACTACACCTAGCATTGCATCGTCTGACCATTCCAATGTGTAAGGTTCTTCATTCATTAACGCCATTATAAATTCACCAAAGTCAGAAGCCATACGTGGTAATACAACTTGTGTCTCAGGATCACCGAAACGTGCATTAAATTCAATTACTTTTGGACCTTCGGCAGTTAAAATAAGCCCTGCATATAAGATCCCTGTGAATGTTGCACCCTCATTTGACATTGCTTGAACAGTCGGTACCACTACTTCTTCATATGCACGTTTAACAACCGCATCAGAAATTTGTGGTACTGGAGAGTAGGCACCCATTCCACCTGTATTTGGACCTTTATCACCGTCATAAGCACGTTTATGGTCTTGTGCGATAACCATCGGATAAATTTGACCATTATGTACAAATGACATGTAAGAAAACTCTTCTCCATCGAGGAATTCTTCTATTACAACGCGAGAAGAAGAATCGCCAAAGCGTTGATTACCAATCATGTCTTTGATGCCTTCAATCGCTTCCTCCTCAGTTAAAGCAACGATTACACCTTTTCCAGCAGCTAGACCATCCGCTTTTACAACAATTGGGGCACCCATTTTTTGCACGTGTGCAATTGCAGCTTCTGCTTCAGTAAAAGTTGCTGAAGCGGCTGTTGGGATATTGTATTTTTGCATTAGTTCTTTGGCAAAGGATTTACTTCCTTCGATTTTAGCTGCTGCTTTAGTTGGACCAAAAATGAGTAAACCCTCTTTTTGGAACGCATCTACGATACCGGCTACTAAAGGTTGTTCTGGTCCAACAAATGTTACGTCAATTGACTGCTCTTTAGCAAAAGCTATAAGCTCCGCAAAGTTAAAAACGTCGATTGCAACACACTCTGCATCATTTTTCATACCATCATTACCTGGAGCTACAAATACTTTCTCAACAGATGCTGCATTTGCAAATTGTTTGGCAATTGCATGTTCGCGACCGCCACTACCAATGACTAATACTTTCATTGAATTTTCCTCCTATAAATTAATGGAACACGCCGATGTTTAATCGGTGTGTTCCTTTATTAGGTCAACAGGATGTTGGCCATGCAACCGTTGCGACACGATGTCGCGAACTTAGGTTATCTACCTAAAGAAAGATATCCAGCTTCACACACCAGCTGCTCTGGTCACTTCGGCCTCTCGGACAAAAGCTGGAGTGATGCTTTTGATTCGAGCCCTCCAGTGGCAGTCGCAGTTATACGGGCGTTTCAGCATTAAGAGAGATATCCAGCTTCAGACGCTAGCTACTCGGGTCGTTTCAGTCGGGCGCTCAAAGTCTAAGAGCGACTTTGGCTTCCGCCTTCCAACGACCTCGCAACTGGGCGAGCGCCTTCAGCATTTAGTGTTTAAAGTGTCTTACGCCGGTAAATACCATTGTGATGCCGTATTCGTTTGCTTTGTCGATTGAGTCTTGGTCTTTGATTGAGCCGCCTGTTTGGATGATTGCTGTAATGCCCGCTTTTGCAGCAGTTTCTACAGTGTCATTCATTGGGAAGAATGCATCTGATGCAATTGCTGCACCTTTTGCTTTTTCACCAGCTTGCTCTAATGCGATTTTCGCTGAGCCTACACGATTCATTTGACCGGCACCAACGCCTAATGTCATTTTGTCATCTGTTACAACGATTGCATTTGATTTAACATGTTTTACAACTGACCAGCCAAGTTTCATTGCTGCCCATTCTGCTTCAGTTGGTTCGCGATCTGTTACCACTTTTACTTCTCCATCTTTTAAGCCAAAACGATCTGGTTCTTGAACAAGTAAACCACCTTCAACAGAAACTGTGTTGAATGCATCGCGTTTTTCTTGTGCGAATGAGATTGTTAGTAAGCGAATATTTTTTTTCGCTGATAACTTTTCAAGTGCTTCAGCAGTGAATGCAGGCGCAATGATAATTTCTAAGAAGATTCCAGCTAGTTGTTCTGCTGTTGCTAAATCTACTTCACGATTCAACGCAATGATACCACCGAAGATAGAAGTTGAATCTGCTTCATATGCTTTCGCAAATGCTCCAGATATTGTTTCAGCTGTACCAACACCACATGGATTCATATGTTTTACTGCTACTGCAGCTGGTGCGTCAAATTCTTTGATAATTTGAAGTGCGGCATTTGCATCTTGAATATTATTATAAGAAAGTTCTTTACCATGTAATTGCTCCGCTGATGCGATTGAGAAATCTGAGCCTAAATGCTTCTGGTAAAAAGCTGCTTTTTGGTGTGGATTTTCACCGTAACGAAGTGGTTGTTTTAATTCGTACGTTAAAGTCATTTGCTCTGGGAATTCTTCTCCAGTGTATTCTGTTAAGTAGTTAGAAATATACGAGTCGTATGCAGCTGTATGACGGAATACTTTTGCACCTAGACGACGACGTGTTTCAAGTGTTGTTTGACCATCTGCTTTTAGCTCTGCTAGCACGGTTGCGTAATCATTAGAATCGACGATGACAGTTACATATTTTTGGTTTTTAGCAGCTGAACGAAGCATTGTTGGACCACCAATATCAATGTTTTCAATAGCATCAACGATTGTTACATCAGGCCTTGAAATTGTTTCAACGAATGGGTATAGATTGACACAAACGATTTCGATTGGTTGAATACCATGCTCTTCCATTTGAGCTTGGTGTTCTGGATCGTCATGTTTTGCAAGTAATCCACCATGAATAAGCGGGTTCAATGTTTTAACACGTCCACCTAAAATTTCTGGGAAGTTTGTTACTTGGTCAACAGCAGTTACTGCTACACCATTTCCTTGTAAATGTTTTTTAGTACCGCCAGTTGATAAAATTTCATAGCCTAATGCCTCTAATTCTTTAGCAAACTCTAAAACACCTGATTTATCAGAGACACTAATTAACGCACGTTTCGTCACAATTATTTCCTCCTTAAATTTGAAAGCAAATTGTAATTCTTATGTAGTACATGATTAGAACCAAAGCTTAAAGCTCTGGTTCCAATTATTTAATTATTTTAAGGTTTTCTTTAATGCTTCTGTATAAAGATCATGTTCAATAGCATGAATTGCTTGCTCAGTTGCTTCACGATTACCATCAGTAACTGTTACAGCACGCTGCGCAATAATAGGACCTGTATCCATTCCAGCATCTACAAAGTGAACAGTAACACCCGTTACTTTCACCCGATGTGCCATTGCTTGTCCAATAGCATCTTTACCAGGAAATGAAGGTAACAGAGAAGGGTGAATATTAACAATTTTCGAAGTATAAGAATCTAATAATGTTTCACCGATTAAACGCATATATCCCGCAAGAACTATCCATTTCACTTCATATTCATAAAGCTTAGCTAAAATGGCTTGTTCATAAGCTACCTTAGAATCAAAATCCTTCGGGCTTAGTGCTAATACAGGGATATTTTTTTCTTTAGCACGTTCAACGACATAAGCACCTGGCTTATCCGTCACAACAAGCTCAATTTTCGCATTCAATTCATCGCGTTCAATAGCCTCTTGAATAGCTTGAAAATTAGAACCGCTGCCTGATGCGAATACTGCAATGGAAACGACATTACTCATTAGTTAGGCTCCCATCATGATTACCATTGAAAAGAACACCTTTACCTTTCACAACACGGCCAATCTCGTACGCTTTTTCACCATGCTGTTTCGCAATCTCAATAATACGAGCTGCTTCAGAAGCTGGTACTGAAAGCACGTAACCAATTCCCATATTGAAGACATTATATAAGTCACGCTCTTGTAGATTACCTTTCTCTTTTAAGAATTCAAAGACAGGTAATATAGGCCAAGTGCCTAAATCAATCTCAGTTGCTAGTCCTTCAGGCATCATACGTGGTAGGTTTTCGTAGAA
This sequence comes from Viridibacillus sp. NPDC096237, assembly GCF_050278625.1. Taxonomy (NCBI): domain Bacteria; kingdom Bacillati; phylum Bacillota; class Bacilli; order Caryophanales; family Caryophanaceae; genus Viridibacillus; species Viridibacillus sp. NPDC096237. The sequence goes on from NZ_JBNNTI010000004.1 coordinate 112,660, forward strand.
ACCACCACCTGTAACATGTGCCATACCATGAACTTCACACTCTTTTAGCATTGCTAAAACAGGTTTAGCATAAATTTTCGTTGGTACTAATAAAGCTTCACCAATTGGACCTAAGTTTTCATAGCCTTCAACAATTGTTTCGGGTGTAAAGTCATTATCAGCAAAAACGACTTTTCGAACAAGAGAATAACCATTTGAGTGAATACCGCTTGAAGCTAGTCCTACAAGAACATCACCTTCTGAAATTTTCTCGCCAGTTACGATGTTCGCTTTTTCAGTAGCACCTACTGCAAAGCCCGCTAAATCATATTCGTCTTCTTCATAAAGACCAGGCATTTCAGCTGTTTCCCCGCCGATTAATGCAGCGCCTGCTTGAACACAACCATCAGCAACACCTTTAACAATTTGCTCGATTTTAGCAGGGTCAGCTTTACCAACTGCTACGTAATCTAAAAAGTATAATGGTTCTGCGCCTTGTGCAACGATATCGTTGACACACATTGCTACACAGTCTACGCCGATCGTATCGTGTTTACCTGTCATAAATGCTAGTTTTAATTTTGTCCCAACACCATCTGTTCCAGAAATAAGAACTGGTTCCTTCAAATTTAATACGGACAAATCGAACATGCCACCAAAGCCACCAAACGAACCCATGATGCCTTTTCTAGCTGTACGTTCAACATGTGATTTCATTCTTTGGACTGCTTCATAGCCTGCTTCTATATTAACGCCTGCTTGTTCATATGCTTTTGACATGTAGATCGTCTCCTTAACGTAAAAGTTCTTTTTCGTGTGGCAAGATAGTATCAGGGAAAATTTCTGTTGGATATTTTCCAGTAAAACATGCTAAGCATAGACCACGTTCTGGACCTTCATGTTGACGGCCAATAGATTCTACCATGCCTTCAACAGATAAAAACGTTACCGTATCAGCACCAATTGCATCACGGATTTCTTCAACACTATGATTAGAGGCTATAAGTTCTTCGGACGAAGATGTATCAATACCGTAGTAACATGGGTCTGTCATTGGAGGAGAACTGATGACAACATGTACTTCTGCCGCTCCAGCTTCCTTCAACATTTTGACGATACGTCTTGAAGTTGTACCACGAACAATTGAATCATCTACCATTACAACACGTTTTCCTTGAACAACTTGACGTACTGGTGATAATTTCATCTTCACACCACGTTCACGTAACTCTTGTGTCGGTTGAATAAAAGTACGACCAACATAACGGTTTTTAATAAGACCTAATTCGTAAGGAATACCACTCTCTTCAGCAAAACCAATCGCTGCGGAAATACTTGAATCAGGAACACCAGTTACAACATCTGCCTCTATATGAGCACATTCTTTTGCTAGCGTTTTCCCCATACGTTTGCGTGCCATATGCACGTTAATACCACCAATTTCTGAATCAGGTCGTGCTAAATATACATATTCCATCGCACACATTGCACGATTAGCTGGTTCTACAAAACGATCGAACTTCACTCCAGAATCATTAATAACAAGTAATTCTCCTGGTTCTACTGAACGAACGAATTCTGCACCAATTAAATCGAACGCACAAGTTTCAGAAGCAACTACCCAGCTATCACCTAATTTACCAAGTGCTAACGGACGTAAACCATGTTGATCACGAGCCACGATTAAACCTTCTTCAGATAACATTAAGATTGAAAATGCACCTTTTAACAAGGAAAGAGCATTTTTTACTTTTGACAGGAATGTAGGATGTGTACTTTTCTTAATCAAGTGAGCAAGTACTTCCGTATCAGAAGTTGAGTTAAAGATGCTACCTTGACGTTCTAAATGTTGTTTTAAGTGATTTGCATTAACTAAATTTCCATTATGTGCAATTGATAAACTGCCTGTTGATGAGCGGAACAGCAGCGGCTGAACATTCTCAATTCCGCCGCCTCCTGCTGTTGTATAACGTGCATGAGCTATTGCTGCTTGTCCTTTTAAGCCTTCCAATTTACCTTCACTAAATACGTCGTTCACGAGTCCTTCACCTTTTACAGCGCGAAATTGCTTGCCATCTTTGACAACAATTCCAGCCCCTTCTTGACCCCGATGTTGTAGTGCATGTAAACCATAATAACTAAGCTGCGCTGGGTTTTCATTACCCCAAATCCCAAACACGCCACATTCTTCATTTAAGCCTCTGAGTTCACCAAACATGGTATTGCCCCTTTCCAAGCTTCTTGGAATTCTGCAACTGAACCTTCGATTAATGTAGAACCGTCTTCACCACGAACACTCAAAGTGGCATCTGCTGAAACAACACCAATTTTCCGAACATCTTTTACAGCTGCTTCAAATGCTTGTGCATTCTCAGCTTTAACTGTCACTAAGAAACGAGATTGCGATTCACTAAATAAAGCAGTTACTGCCGAACCTTCTAAGATGATTTCTGCTCCAAATTTTGTTCCGAATGTTTTTTCTGCTAATGCTACAGCTACGCCACCTTCAGCAACATCATGTGCAGATGCAACTACCCCTTGTTGAATAGCTTTTAATAACGCATCTTGACGTGCTGCTTCTACAGTTAAATCGATTTCTGGTGCTTGACCGAAAATACGGCCTTCATTTTGCATTTTTTGAAGTTCAGATCCACCAAATTCAGTTTTTGTATCACCAATTAAATAGATATAGTCTCCTGCTTCTTTTACTTGTTGTGTTGTAACATGAGCTAAGTCTTCTACTAAACCAACCATACCAATTGTTGGTGTTGGGTAAACAGCCACACCACTACGCTCATTGTAAAGAGAAACGTTACCACCGATTACTGGGGATTCAAGTGCTATGCAAGCCTCTGAAATACCGTCGGCTGATTTTTCTATTTGCCAGAAGATTTCTGGTTTCTCTGGGTTACCAAAGTTCAAGCAGTCTGTAATTGCAAGTGGCCTACCACCTGAACAAACGATGTTACGAGCTGCTTCTGCTACGGCAATTTTACCGCCCACTTCTGGGTCTAAGTAAATATAACGAGAGTTACAGTCAGTTGTCATTGCAAGACCTTTATTCGTACCACGTACACGAACAACTGCTGCATCAGATCCTGGTGCTACAACCGTTGATGTACGTACTTGATAATCATACTGATCATAAACCCACTCTTTAGAAGCAATTGTAGATTGTTTTAATAGTGAAATTAAAGTTTCTTTATAGTCGTCAACTGTTGGCTCTACATTTTCCATCGCTTGGAATTCATTGTAGTAAGCTGGTACTGCTGAAGGTTTATGGTAGACAGGCGCTTCTTCTGCAAGTGCATCTGCAGGAACATCTGCTACAACTTCTCCTTTATGTATAAGGCGAAGCATTTTATCGTCAGTTACATGACCGATTGTTACAGCATCTAAACCATACTTCTCGAATAAAGTAACGATTTCAGCTTCATGCCCTTTTTTCACAACTATTAACATGCGCTCTTGAGATTCTGAAAGCATCATTTCATAAGCTGTCATACCTGTTTCACGTTGAGGTACTAGATCTAAGTTCATCTCAATACCGTAACCTGCTTTAGAAGCCATTTCGGCAGATGATGAAGTTAAGCCTGCAGCACCCATGTCTTGAATTCCAACTAGTGAATCAAATTTCACTAATTCTAAGCATGCTTCAAGAAGTAATTTCTCCATGAATGGATCTCCAACTTGTACAGCAGGACGTTTTTCTTCTGATGACTCACTTAATTCTTCAGAAGCAAACGTTGCACCGTGAATACCATCTCGGCCCGTTTTAGCTCCAACGTACATTACTGGGTTACCTACACCTGAAGCAATTCCTTTTTGAATGTCTTTATGATCGATTAAACCGACACACATAGCATTTACTAGTGGATTACCTTCGTAACAATCATCAAATTGAATTTCGCCACCAACTGTTGGAATACCTATACAGTTACCGTAGCCTGCAATTCCTGCTACTACTTCTTCGAATAAATATTTTACACGTGGTGTTTTCAACTCACCAAAGCGTAGAGAATTTAACATAGCAATCGGGCGTGCACCCATTGAGAACACATCACGGATAATACCGCCAACACCTGTTGCTGCACCTTGGTAAGGTTCAATTGCAGACGGGTGATTATGTGATTCCATTTTGAACACAACGGCTTGGTCATCGCCGATATCGACAATTCCTGCACCTTCACCAGGGCCTTGTAATACACGAGGTCCCTTAGTTGGGAATTTACGTAGCACTGGTTTAGAGTTTTTATATGAGCAGTGCTCTGACCACATTACTGAAAACAGACCAGTTTCAATCCAGTTCGGTTGACGCCCTAGAATACTTTCGACTAGCGCAAATTCTTCATCTGACAAGCCCATTTGTGCATAGAGTTTTTGCTCTTTAATTTGCTCTTGTGTTGGTTCAAGCTTGATTGACATGTGTTTCCCTCCACTGTTTGACGATTGATTTGAATACTGCAAGGCCATCTGAGCCACCGATTAATTCATTCACTGCTCGCTCTGGGTGAGGCATCATACCAAGTACATTACCGCGTTCATTGACGATTCCTGCAATATCTTCTAAACTACCATTTGGATTTTCGCTAGAATAAGTGAAAACAATTTGGTTATTGTCCTTTAATGATTGCAAAGTATCCTCATCACAGTAGTAATTTCCTTCACCATGAGCGATAGGTACTTTAATTACTTCATCTTTTGCATATTGATTTGTAAATTGTGTTTTGTTGTTAACTACTTTTAAATCAACAGTACGACACATGAACTTCAAGTTTTTATTGCGGAGAAGAGCACCTGGAAGTAAACCTGCCTCCGTTAAAATTTGGAAACCATTACAAACGCCAAGTATCGGCTTCCCTGCTTCAGCAGCTTTTACTACTTCAGTCATAACGTTTGAAGAGCGAGCAATCGCTCCACAACGTAAGTAATCTCCGTAAGAGAATCCACCTGGTAGTAAAATACCGTCATAACTACTTAAATCTTTTGCATCGTGCCATACGTATTCTGCTTCTTCACCAAGCTCGTCCTTAATTGCGTGATACATGTCTAAATCACAGTTCGATCCTGGGAAAACGAGTACTGCGAACTTCATATTTAGTTAGCCTCCTCGACTTCAAAACGGTAGTCTTCAATAACAATATTTGTGAGTAATTTTTCGCACATTTCTTTTACCACTACATTTAAGTCACGGTCAGAAGGTTCGATTTGTAATTCTAGATATTTACCAATACGAACATCTGCAACTTCTTTGTAGCCCATTGTGTGCAATGAACCTTTCACTGCAGAACCTTGTGGATCTAATACACTTTCACGTAATGTTACATAAACTTTTACCTTTTTCATTTTGATAGTCCTCCTAGGCGTTCTAATATGATTTTATAAACATCTGTTAAATTGCCAAGATCACGGCGAAAAACGTCTTTATCAAGTTTTTGATTTGTTTCTACGTCCCAAAGACGGCAAGTATCTGGTGAAATTTCATCTGCTAATAGTAATTGACCATTAGTATCACGCCCAAACTCTAGTTTGAAGTCTACTAGAGTAACACCGATTTCCTGGAATAATGGACGGAGAACTTCATTCACCTTTAAGCCATTGTCATAAAGAGATTGCACTTCTTCTGGTGTAGCGATATTCAATATTTCAATATGCTCTGTTGTGATGAGCGGATCTCCGAGATCATCGTTTTTGTAATAAAATTCAACGATTGGACGACGAAGAGCTGTACCCTCTTCGTATCCAAGTCGTTTTGCAAGGCTACCTGCTGCAATATTGCGGACAACCAATTCAATTGGAATAATGTCGACTTTTTTTACAAGCTGTTCGTGTTCTGAAATTTGTTCAACGAAGTGAGATTCGATTCCTGCTGACTTTAATTTATCGAAAATTAAAGTTGTAATGCTATTATTTAAAATACCTTTACCTGCAATTTCTTCTTTTTTCTCACCATTGAATGCTGTAGCACTATCTTTGTACTCAACATACAAAATATTTTCTTCTGCTGTTGAGTACAATCTTTTAGCTTTTCCTTCATACAAAAGTTGACCTTTTTCCACTGTTAATTCCCCCGGTTTAGTTTAATCCAAGACGTTCAAAAATTGTATCTACATGTTGTAGGTGATAATTGTAATCGAAGCAATCATCTAATTCTTCTTTTGATAAATGAGCAGTGATTTTCTCACTTGCATCAACTAGTCCACGGAACTGCACTTGTTCGTCCCAAGCTTTTGCAGTTAGGGGCTGTACTGTATCGTACGCTTCTTCACGTGCTAGACCTTTGTCGATCAAAGCAAGTAATACACGTTGTGAATAAATAAGGCCAAATGTGCGATCCATATTGCGTTTCATATTGTCAGGGAATACTGTTAAGTTTTTCACGATATTCGCGAAACGATTTAACATGTAGTTAAGAGTGATTGTACCGTCTGGTAAAATTACTCGCTCAGCTGATGAATGTGAGATATCACGTTCATGCCATAGTGACACGTTCTCGTAAGCTGTCATCATGTAACCGCGAAGTAAACGAGCCATACCAACCATATTCTCAGAACCAATTGGATTACGTTTATGAGGCATTGCAGATGAACCTTTTTGACCTTTTGCGAAGAATTCCTCCACTTCACGAGTTTCTGATTTTTGTAAACCACGAATTTCAGTCGCAAATTTCTCAATTGAAGATCCAATCAAAGCTAAAGTCGCCATGTATTGTGCGTGACGGTCACGTTGTAAAGTTTGTGTTGAAATAGGTGATGCTTGTAATCCTAATTTTTCGCAAACGTATTTTTCAACAAACGGGTCGATGTTAGCATAAGTACCAACCGCACCAGAAATTTTACCTGTTTCGATTACTTCAGCAGATGCTTCGAAGCGTTCTAAATTTCGTTTCATTTCTTCTAACCATAAAGCAAGTTTTAAACCGAATGTAGTTGGTTCAGCATGAACACCATGTGTACGGCCCATCATTACTGTGTATTTATGTTCTTTCGCTTTATTCTCTAAAATTTCGATAAAGTTTTTAATATCTTTACGTAAAATTTCATTAGCTTGTTTAATTAAATAAGAAAGAGCAGTATCTACAACATCCGTAGAAGTTAAACCATAATGTACCCATTTACGTTCTTCTCCTAAAGTTTCAGAAACAGCACGCGTGAATGCAACTACATCATGACGAGTCTCTTTTTCAATTTCTAAAATACGATTGATATCAAACCCTGCATTTTCACGGATTTTTGCAACATCCGCTTTTGGAATATCACCAAGTTCAGCCCAAGCCTCACATGATAAGATTTCAACCTCCAACCAAGCCTGATATTTGTTTTCTTCTGTCCAAATTGCGCCCATTTCGGGACGAGTATAGCGTGCTATCATATTGTTCTCCTTCTATTCCTACCAAATGTGGGAATCCTTAATTTCTGTTAACGTTTTTTCAATGTCGCTTGTCATAATTGTGACGTGGCCCATTTTACGGTTATGTTTTGCTTCTTGCTTACCATATAAATGAATAGACCAATCAGAGTATTTTGAAATAGAATTGCTCAGTGGTACGACATGTTGTCCAAGTACATTAATCATAATCGAAGGCGACCATAATTGTGGTTCGCGTAATGGCCAACCACATACAGCACGAATATGCTGATGGAATTGTGAAATGTTACAAGCCTCAATTGAATAATGTCCTGAGTTATGTGGACGTGGTGCTAACTCATTAATAATAACGTGTCCGTCCTCTAAAACAAATAGTTCAATAGCTAGTGTACCCACTAATTTAAGATGATTCGCAATTTTTTCTGCTTCTTCTGTAGCTTTATTAGCAGTTTCCTCTGAAATACGTGCTGGTACGATCGTTTCGTGTAAAATATGATTCACATGAATATTTTCTCCAATAGGAAGACAAAACGTTTCTCCTTGAACATTTCGTTGTACGATGACAGAAATTTCTTTCTCGAATGGTACAAACGCTTCTGCTACACAAGCAGAATGTTTAAATAGAGATTTCGCTAATTGCAGATCATTTTCTGATCGTAGCGTCTGTTGTCCTTTTCCATCATAACCACCTCGTGCAGTTTTTACGACACAAGGGTAACCAACAGTTTCGATTTTACTTTGAAGCTCCTCGAAGCTTTCAGCAGCTATGTATGTTACAACTGGACAACCGGCTTTATTAATCGCAGCTTTTTCAAGAATACGATCTTGTGTAATACGTACGAGTTCAGCACCTTGAGGTACATAGGCAATTTCAGATAATCGTTTCAAACCTGCATAATCGATATTCTCAAATTCAAATGTTATAACATCACTGACCTCTGCAAGCTCTTCTAATGCAGCTTCGTCGTTATATGGTGCGACGATACGTATATCTGCAACTTGGCCACATGGTGAATCCATTGTAGGCTCAAGTACAGCAATTTTAAAACCTGCTTCCTTTGCAGCCATTGCCATCATACGCCCAAGTTGACCGCCACCAATTATACCGATAGTTTGACCAGGATAAATTTTCGTCACTCTAACTCACCTGAACTTTCTAGAGCTTTCATTTTCATTGCTTGGCGTCGCGCTTCAATTTTTTCTGTAATTTCAGAATCGGTTGTTGATAGAATTTGTGCTGCTAGAAGGCCTGCGTTTGTCGCACCCGCTTTACCAATAGCTACAGTTGCTACTGGAACACCACCAGGCATTTGAACGATAGATAATAAAGAATCAAGCCCATTTAATGCTTTTGATTGAACAGGTACACCAATGACCGGTAAAGTTGTTTTTGCTGCTACCATACCTGGTAGATGTGCTGCCCCACCGGCTCCTGCAATAATGACATGAAGCCCTCTTGTACGAGCTTCCTGTGAGTATTCAAACATCAAATCTGGTGTTCTATGTGCCGATACCACTTTTTTCTCATATGGAATCTGCAATTCATCTAATACATCACACGCATGTTTCATTGTTTCCCAATCACTCGAACTTCCCATAATCACGCCGATTTTTGAACTCATACATTCCGCTCCTTTAAACAAATAAAAGTCCCCAAATAAAATACTTCACACAACCATGCGTGAAAGCAATTTACTTGAGGACATAACAAAAGAGACTGGATTAGATACATTAGCGGTACGCAATTGTGTCACACCTTTCACTCTCATTCCAAAAGTTGCTTTCCCGCATAGTCCGACATTTACGGTGTCGGGTAGAGACACTAAGGCCAATTCCTTAGCATATATGGGGATTCGATGTTTTCCTTCTCACATTTTAACAATTGAATGAGTACAAGTCAACGTAAATATACGAACAATATATTTTAGTTGAAAGAAATCGTTCGTATTTGGATTCATTTTCTAGTTATTCTTCACATAACATACCTTTAAACCGTATTATTTGACGAACCGGAACTGGATTTCCGTCTTTCATTTCAAAAAGCGGTTCCTCTTTTCTCGCAATCGGCATATACCCTTCCTTATTCATGCGTTGCAAACACGCATCAATCGTTTCGTTTTCTTCTACTTCAAACCATACTTGCTTTTTACTCATACTTTCACTTCCTTTAATAACATTATTCTTATTATAGCTTGCTTTCTTCATTTCTTACTCGTAAATCTTTAAGAATTTATGATATCTTTTCTATTTAAATCAATGAAAAAGGGATGTCCTACAAAAGTCGATTTATCGACTCTTTGGACAACCCTTTTACTTACTTTATTTATTTTCGATAGCTACAGGCTTTTTAGCAACGCCAGTCTTGATTGCAGCTTTACTAACAGCCTTCGCAACTATGGGAGCAACACGTTTATCTAAAGCATCTGGAATAATCGTACCTTGTGCTAAGTCATTTTCATCAATTAAAGAAGCAATTGCAAAAACAGCCGCCAATTTCATTTCCTCATTAATCTCTGAAGCATGAACATCCAATGCACCACGGAAAATCCCAGGGAATGCTAACATATTATTTACCTGATTAGGATAATCCGAACGTCCTGTTGCGAAAATACGCACACCCCATCGCATAGCATTTTCATAAGATACCTCTGGATTTGGATTTGCCAGTGCAAAAATAATAGGGTCATGATTCATACTCTGTATCATTTCTTCATCCAAAATATTTGCAACAGATACTCCGATAAAAATATCTGCACCAATAAGCGCTTCGCTTAATGATCCTTTTCGTCCTTCACTATTCGTCACTTTAGCAAGTTCATGTTTTACCGAATTCATCCCATTTTCGCGACCTTCATAGATAATACCTGTTGAATCGCAGATTATTATATGTTCATAGCCAATTTGTTTTAATATTTTCAAGATAGCTACACCCGCAGCTCCAGCACCGTTTATAACAATACGTACAGTGCCCTTATCCTTATTAATAACCTTCAAGGCATTACTTAGACCAGCACCAACTACAATCGCTGTACCATGCTGATCATCATGAAATACAGGTATAGAACATTCTTTACGTAATTTCTCTTCTATTTCAAAACATCTAGGTGCTGCTATATCTTCTAAATTAATGCCTCCAAATGTTGGGCTTATTCCTTTTACAATTTTTACTATTTCATCTACATCTGTTGTATCTAAGCAAATAGGTACAGCATCGATGTTAGCCATCTTTTTAAAAAGAATTGCCTTACCTTCCATAACAGGTAATGCAGCTTCAGGACCGATATTACCTAACCCTAAAACAGCTGTACCATCTGTTACAACAGCCACTAAATTCCCTTTTGCCGTATAATCGTAAACTGCAGTTGGATCATTCGCTATCTCCATGCAAGGTGCAGCAACTCCTGGAGAATAAGCTAAGCTTAAATCATCTATAGTATTAATTTCCACTTTGGAAATCACTTCTATCTTACCTCTATTTTTTTTATGCATTGCTAACGCATTATTTTTTAATTCACTCATGCTGTTCCTCCGATTCATTTTTTAACACAAAACAGAAAATATCATACATAACTAAGGATATTTTTCTTTTTTCATTTTCTATATTAACATAAAACAAAAAAATTCATGCATAACTTAGATTATTTATAAATTTCTATTTAAATGTTATAAGAATATATAATGATTTATTCTGAAAATTACGTCAATTCATTTTGTATTTTTCCTAATGACTATTTATTAATGTACTTATGTGAAATTATTTAAGTAAAATATCACGAATAATTGTCGCTACTTGATTATTAAACGCTGAACATTATCAACTAACTACTTAAAGAATATATATTTAACACCAATATATTAGGTTATATATAACTATTATTTATAAAATTGTAATAAATAATACTCAACCTGTTGAACAAGTGATTTCGGTTTCTCTATCTTTGCTTACAAACATCTAAAGGATCCTCTCAATTAACCGTAAACTATTTTTTCATAATCTGTTTTATTGATAGCTGCATTCTTATTGGGCTTACTCTCTCGCAAGCAATCTATCATTTCTTGATTTCTTATATACTTTGCAGTTGTTTTTTCATATAATCCAACGGCACCGGCATATATCCTTTAGAATTTTATATGTTCTATTTTTAAACAGTTATAGCCTTTGGTTTTAAAAGAATAAATAAAAAAGACACAACCGATAAAATCAGTTGTGCCTTAGTGTGCCTAGCAACGTCCTACTCTCACAGGGGGAAACCCCCAACTACCATCGGCGCTAAAGAGCTTAACTTCCGTGTTCGGCATGGGAACGGGTGTGACCTCTTTGCCATCATCACTAGACTATTTTAGACTTCCAACACACATCTTATTACTCGTGTCTTGAAACTCTCATTTAGAGAACTTGTTCTCTCAAAACTGGATAAATTACATTGAAGTTTGTTAAGTAAAATTTGGTTAAGTCCTCGATCTATTAGTATTCGTCAGCTCCGTATGTCGCCACACTTCCACCTCGAACCTATCTACCTCATCGT
>NZ_JBNNTI010000005.1:0-104537 GCF_050278625.1 Viridibacillus sp. NPDC096237
GGGAATATCCTTTGTTTAATTACGAATCGCTTCGATTTAGAGCCTGATGAAATTTCAGACATGTACAAATCACGCTGGGCAATTGAGCTGTTTTTCAAATGGATCAAGCAGCATCTCAACATTAAAAAGTTCTATGGTCAAAGCGAGAATGCGATTTACAACCAAGTGTTCATTGCCCTCATTGTATTTTGCTTGAATGTTTTAGCTCAAATTGAAACCAAGAGTAAACGAAAAATCCTGCAAATCAGCCGATATTTAAGGGCTTCTTTATGGAAACCAGCCTACATCTGGCTTCGAAAAATCGAAGGCAAAGCCGTTCCATAAAACGCAAACTGTCGTTATCGCACACGTATAATTGTAAATAAAAACCAAATGAATGGGGCCACCTTTATTGAAATGTTTCCTTTTTTGGCTTTAAACCCTAAGTAGTAATAGACGGAATTTTCTGTCTTTATTTATGCAACACTAGTGATGATATTAATATTCTTCAAATAGAGTTACTGCCACATGCCTATCAGGCTAATACCTAGAATAGCTGCTAAAAATGAAGGAGAAGGTTTTGATAAATCATTTACGTAAAACTATATTTGTGTTAACCTATTTTAAATTAAAGGTTAACACATTGGTAACTTACCTTTAAAAAAACACGTAAATGAGGGAGATTCATTGCAACATTTTTGGGTAGTTGGTACTGACACAGATGTTGGGAAAACATTTATCACAACATTATTCATGCGTTATCTCCAAAAGCAGGGTCATAAAGTAATACCATACAAACCTGTACAAACGGGGGAAGTCTCGGATAAAGGTCGCTATTATTATCACGATACAACAAGCTATTCAGACTATAGCTTACAACCTTTAGCTAAAGAGGCACTGAATACATACTCTTTCTCGATTCCTGCATCACCGCATTATGCCGCTGAGCTTGAAGGGGAAACAATAAAAGAAGACAGGCTTCTAAAAGCCATTGATATGCTAAAACTAGACTATGACACAGTTATTTGTGAGGGAGCTGGGGGATTGTATGTGCCACTTCAATCGGATACTACTTTGACATTGCTTGATGTCATCCAGCAATCGGCACTACCTGTCATACTGGTAGCGAATACGAAGCTTGGCACGATTAATCACACTTTGTTATCTGTCGAGGTACTGAAGGCACGTAATATCGATTTACTAGGTATTGTGTTCAACCAATTCGAGCAGAGTGCATTAGAAAAAAATAATGTCGACACAATACGAAGATTTATCGCTGTGCCAACATTGGTTATCGAGGCTAATCGTACGATTGAAAGCTTCGATGATGAATCGGTTTTTGAAAGGTTGATGACCCATGACATATAAAGAACTTCAAGCCCTTGATCTTAAACATATTTGGCATCCTTGCTCACAAATGAAAGATTATGAATCCTTTCCGCCGATTGTGATAGAACGTGGCGAGGGGGTGTGGTTGTACGACAAACAAGGTAATCGCTATTTAGATGCGGTTTCATCGTGGTGGGTCAATTTATTTGGGCATACGAATCAGCGTATTAGTCGAGCTTTAGCTGAGCAAGCGCAAAAACTGGAGCACGTCATTTTTGCGAATTTTACCCATGTGCCTGCGATTCATGTGGCTGAGAAACTCGTTGCATTGACACCAAAAGGTTTAGAAAAGGTATTTTTTGCAGATAACGGATCTGCCGCGATTGAAGTCGCGCTAAAAATGAGCTTTCAGTACCGTGCCCAAACGAATCAGCTAAAGAAAAAACGTTTTTTAACGTTTACAAATGCATATCATGGCGAAACACTCGGTGCCTTATCTGTTGGTGGGGTTGATTTATACAACGAAGTATATGCTCCTCTGTTATTAAATGTTGTACATACACAGGGACCGGATTGTTTCCGATGTCCTTTTGGCGAGTCACCCGCGACCTGTAACGCTCCCTGTACACAGTACGTAGAAGAACAATTGAAACAACATGCCGAGTCAATTTCCGCGGCCATTATTGAGCCGTTAATTCAAGCAGCAGCAGGTATGAAGATGTATCCACCAGTTTTTTTGCGAAAATTAAGAGCATTATGTGATAAATACGATGTGCATCTCATTGCAGATGAGGTGGCGGTTGGCTTTGGCCGTACTGGTACATTGTTCGCTTGTGAGCAAGCTGATATTACACCGGATTTTTTATGTTTATCAAAAGGAATTACGGGCGGGTACTTGCCCCTCTCTGCTGTACTGACAACGAATGAAGTATATAACGCCTTTTATGACGACTACGGAACGATGAAGGCATTCTTACATTCGCATAGTTATTCGGGTAACCCACTCGCCCTACGTGTAGCAGAGGAAGTACTGACAATTTTTGAAGAAGAACAAGTATTGACTAAGTTAGCACCTAAACAACAATTATTAAAAAAATTAGCGCATGAAGCATTTGATCATTTACCTTATGTAGGTGAATATCGTCAAACTGGCTTTGTTGGCGCAGTTGAATTAGTTACGAATAAAGAGACGAAGGCGCAATTCCAAAGTGAAGAGCGCATCGGCTATCAAATTTATCAGCGTGCACTAGAAAAAGGGCTCCTAATCCGTCCGCTTGATAATATTATTTATTTCATGCCACCATATGTCATCTCGGAAGACGAAATCAAATGGATGATTGAAACAACGAAGGAAGTCATCGACCAATTTTTTAAAGAAAGGTGTGAATAAATTGAAAACCTCACGTACCTTATCGCTTACACTAGTTGCGATTTTTGCTGCAATGACCGCAATTGGAGCCTTTATAAAAATTCCGTTACCCATTGTACCCTTTACATTGCAAATTATTGCTGTGTATCTAGCAGGTTCATTATTAGGAAGTAAGCGAGGTTTACTAAGTCAATTGGTTTATGTCCTCGTCGGTTTATCCGGACTACCTGTTTTTACACAAGGCGGAGGTTTTACGTATATTTTACAGCCGACGTTTGGTTATTTAATTGGCTTCGCTGCAGGTGCTTATACAATCGGTTTCATCATTGAAAGAGTAGAGCAACCTACACGTAAACATTTTATTATCGCAAATTTAATCGGCACTGCTGTCATTTATGTTTTTGGCGTCATTTATCTTTACGTAGCATTAAATCTTTGGCTAGACACACCAACTGACATATCACATGTACTTGCAGCAGGATTGTTTAGTACGGTAGGTGTTGACATAGCACTTGCTATTTTTACAAGTTTATTAGCTACACGTATATATCCATTGTTGAAAACAATCCATTCAACAAAAAGAGGCGTACAAAATAAACTGGCAAACACTAGCTCAAGAAGTTTTTGAGGGTAAAGAATTAACAAAAGTACTCGCAATTTTAATAACAGAAGATGATGAATTGCTTCCTTTACTGCAAGGTGCTTTTACAATTCGTAAACATTACATTTAGGCGTATACGCTGCCAATAGTTTAGGGGGTTATTTGACGACGGAAGGACAGGAAGTAAACAAGTTTCGAAATCGGGATTGCAGAAAAACAGGCTGAACTTTTAATGACATATAGCCAACGGAAAAATGAGAATCTTATACACTAATTCATATAATAATGGAGATTTTAATATTCTTATTAACTTAGATTTTACTATTTAATGTATATCTTGTTATCCTTTTTCTAGGAATGTTCATTCATTTTGAATATTCAATTACCTAATTATAATTTGACGGCTAAAATGTAATATCAGGCTTTCGAAATATCTCTTGAAATCAAGCATCTCCAAAAATGTACCAAACACTTTTGGAAATGCTTTTTTGTTTTTTGTAATCGTTTAAAATTATTTAAATCCCTGAAGCTTGTTTTATAAATATATACTCATGTTCTCAAACACCGAATAATTGTTGGATTCTTGTCTGTATATTATTGATTTTTAACCATATATAAGAATACAGTATCAGAAACTGAAATTATTTCCCCACTTATAAGTATATTTCCCCATCGGTTTTACCAGAATAATACAAGTATACTATTGGATGAAGGGGGGGATATTTTTTTGGAAACGAATCTCGCGTTTTCTCCACGTAGCAAACTATTTTTAGCTGGATTACTTCTATTACTCTTATCTATTTTAGATTCTATCTTCACTGATTTTGGCATTCGAAATAACCATATTACTGAAGCAAATCCACTCATGCGAATAATGTATGAATATAGTGTTATTGGGTTTTATTCGTTGAAAATTACGCTTCCATTTTTGTTGTTGTACAACCTCAGTAAGATTCAGCTTAGAAAATCTTTACAGCTATTAATGGGAGCGGCTATTATCCTTTATACTGTTGTGTTCTTTCAACATATTTTGTGGATTTCATTAGTCGTTTAATCGTAGGTGCCAGTTTCTAATTAGCCCTTAATCTTTACGGAGGTTAGGGGCTTTCTTTTTGCCGAAGCAAGCCGAATTTCAAATATAGTTTATGATTCTGATAGCATTTCCAGCCTTCGCAAGTTGAAAAATTACCCTTTAAAATTAGCTTCTAAGGACGTGAATATTCTGCTAAATAACAAACGGTAGAGTTAGTGCAACAATCATCGCAGTTAGCGCAACAATCAGCAGAGATAATGCAACAATCAACCCAGTTAATACAACAAACAACACAGTTAGTGCAACAATCCCCAAGCCAGCCCCAAAAATCACAAAAAAGCCGCCCATTCAGGCGGCTTCCCAGATCATATTATCTAACTAACGACTCCGCTACCCAACAAACACTCATTTCCGCCCATTTCTCCTCACAGCAAGCAAAAACTGCGGAATCTTCAACATTCTCTTCCAGCGAGTAGGCTGAGTAATCAAACGATGGAACCACTCCAAATTAAGCTTAAGGAAGATGTCTGGGGCACGATCAATGTTCCCAGAAAGTATATCCAAGCTTCCGCCAACGCCCATTAAAATGGCGTTAGGGAACTTTTCGCGATGTGCAGCAATCCATTCTTCCTGTTTTGGAGCACCTAGTGCTACAAAAACATAGTCAGGAGATAGAGCTGAGGCTTTCAAAGCAACCTCCTCAGCGTTACCATCTCCTCCAAAGCCATCAGCGACACCGACTATATCTATATTAGGGTACTGTGCTTTTGCCGCCTCAGCTGCCTTAGCTGCAATACCAGGCTTACCGCCATACATGAAAATCTTATTGCGCGTTCCAGTAGCATTAGCATCTGCCATAAACTCATGTACTAATTCAAATCCTGGAATACGTTCTTGCAAAGGTTGACCGAGCATTTTAGAACCAATGACAACGCCAATTCCATCCGCTACTACATAATCAGCAGCGTGTAATAGTTTTTCATAGGTAGGTAACTCTTTGGCAAGCATGATAATTTCAGGGTTCGCGGTTACGATCCAAACTTGTCCATCTTGTTTTGTTACTGTATTTACAAACTCTTTTTTTGTAGTATCCGCAATTGGAATTGATAAAATATCTATTTTTTTCATACATAAAACCTTTCTTCATCAAAGCATTTCTTTCTATTATATAGTAAACCATCTGAAAGGGGCTTGGATAATCCGTATGCGTTCAAAGTGATTATTATTAATCATCCAGACCAACAGTCTCTTTTACCCATTCAGTAGATCTAAAAGCTCGATTTTCAACATCTTTTAAATGTTCTACATAATAAAAGCCGTCTTTAATCATAATCGCAGTTGGGGAAAACCTTGGCGAAACAACCCGTATAGCCCCTTCAGCATTTTTTACAACATTTAAGGAAGCTATGCCGCCAACATAAGTAGCCGGATCTTGCTGAGCTGCGAAGAAATTACCTAGAGAGTAAAATACGTGCGTCTCATGTCCGTCTGTAGTCGTTATTTTCTCATAAGGTTGTAAAACATGTGGATGGTGGCCAAAAATAATATCTGCACCAGCTTCGGAGATGACTTTAGCCATTTGTTTTTGCTTCTTATTGGGTGTAGATTGGTATTCAATGCCCCAGTGCATATTAACGATGATAACGTCGCTATTAGGGCGCATTTTTTTGATATCCTTTTGAATGGTTTGGAGATTGATACGATTGACTAAATAATCTTTCCCAGCAGGTGTTTTATTATCATTTGTTCCGTACGTGTAAGATAACGTTCCTACTTTAATACCTTTAACATCGATAATACGCATCTTTTCTCGATCTTTAGCCGATTTATAAGCCCCAACATAAGGTAAGCCGTAAGATTTGATATTCTTTAGAGCAGCAAGAACACCTTCTTCACCATGATCTAATGTGTGATTATTGGCTACTGATAAGAGATCGACACCAGCTTCTTTCAAATCGCGAACAATATAATCTGGGCTTGCAAATTTTGGGTATCCAGATAATCCAAATTCTTTTCCTACGGGCAAGGATTCCTGATTTGCTAGCAGAAAGTCATAGCTTTTTAACGTATCTTCCACCGCTGCAAAAGATGGGGAGTAATCTGGGTAATATAATAATTGGGTATGCAATATGATATCACCAATCATAGCGATAGAAATCTTCTTATCTTTAATGATGGGCGCAGCTTGCTCAACTTTTTCTGGTTGTATATCAGTAGTAGTTTCATTTGTTGGTATTTTTTGATATTTATCAGAAATGGTGCATGCACTAAGTAAAAAGAGGGTAAAACAAATTAATAGAATATTTTTCAAAGAAAATCATCCTTTCTAAGTCCATTTTCTTTAGATTGTGCTATGATAAACTTTGTGAAAAATGAATACTACATTTTTGAAACTTTAGATGTAGTTTATCCGTCTATAATAGTAATGAATTTTATGCAGACAGGAAGTGGATGTGAAAGTGAATAATAATAGAAGATATCGACCGAAAAAAACATCCTTTAAGCGTGTAGCGGCTTCCATTATTTTAATCATAGCAGTTATTGCTGGATTATACACACTCCTTACAAAAAATGATGAAGCTACAGATGAGCCAAATGTAAAAGTGGCTGATACCGAAAAAGCAGCTCAGGAAAAACCACAAGAAGAAGATGATGATGATACTTCTGAGAAAAAAGAAGGAACGGTCACGACGGATATTAAAGCAGGCGTTACGAATGAAGCTGTTACAGATGTGACAATGCCTAAAAACGATACGTCAGCTATTATTGCGAATGCAAAAACGCAAGTGTACACTGTCTATACGGACTTGCAACAAGGATCGGGTTTTCTTTTCAATAGAAAAGGAGACATTATAACAAATGCCCATGTTGTAAAAGATGCATCCTATGTATTTGTGACAAATGAACATGGTCAAGAATTCCAAGGACAAGTAATCGGTATTTCTAAAAAAACTGACATTGCACTAATTCGAGTGCCTGGTTTGCAAGGGAAAGACCCACTTGTACTAGATACTACAAAAGCAAAAGTAAACACGCCCGTTATCGCCATAGGAAGTCCTAATAATAAGGGTGGTACATCAACAGAAGGCGATATTAGAGCGTTAAATGGCAATTTTACAGATGAATATAATTATTCAAATCTATATGAGATTACAGCACGTTTAGAGCAAGGTTCAAGTGGTGGACCTCTAATTAACGCGACAACTGGTAATGTTATCGGCATTAACTCCATCATATTAACGGATCAACCTGAAATTGGTTACGCAATCCCTGTCTATTCAATTATGTCACTCATCACCAAATGGGCAGATCAAGATATCGAAATTAAATTAGACGATGAAGAAGATTACGACCATAAGCAGGATGCTTATTTAGATAAAAAATTAATCAAAGACTATATAAATGGCTACTATGAACTATTCCCATACGCTATCAAAGATAAAAATAAAAACTACTACGAAACTTACTTATTACCAAACAGTAGTGCAGCAACAACAGCAAAAGAAATGATTGCAACTTATTCATCGAAAGACAAACAGTATCAAGATTTAACATTTACGTTTGGCTCAGTAGACATCTATGATGACTATGCGACAGCAAATGTTAACTCGACATATACTTACAAAGACGTCAAAACAGGTGTTAAAGGAACGATTAAACAATCCATCCGTTACACAATTATTATTGATAAATATGGTGATTATCAGTTCACTAAAATTGATATCTTATCAACAAATTCGGACTTGCCTACATCGGGTTCTGGTGACAAAGAAAAAGAAAAAGAAAATGTAACTCCACCAACTGATGATAATGAAAAAACAGATGATGAAGAAGAAGAAGATTCTGTAGAAACTCAAGGTACAGAAACACCGACAGATGAAAAAACAGTAGAATAAGTACCAAAACCTCGAGTTAGCAAAACTCGAGGTTTTTTTATGAGAAATAAGCTTGACTGAGTTTAGAAGAGAAGTTGGGACTGCTAATTTCATACATAAAAACCTCTAAGTAAAGGGCTTTTATCTAAAAGTCCAATACTTAGAGGTTCTAAAATCAATGATGATTAATTTAATTAGTTGAAAGTACCGTAGCTGTGTAAATAGCGATTCCAGTATCCATTATTGATAGATTGGACTTGAACTTGGCTTCCAGCTGCATGTACGATTTTACCATCACCCATATAAATTGCTACGTGATCAATTGCCCCTCCACCTTGTGTGAAGAATACTAAATCACCAGCTTGTGGGTTGCTTGTATATCTTGTTTCACTACGTTGTGAACGACTTGTACGTGTGATAGATTTACCTTGTTGTTGGAAAACATATTGTGTAAAGCCACTGCAATCGAATCCAGAAGTAGTCGTACCACCATAACGATAAGGGATTCCAATATATTGAAGTGCTTGATCGACGATTTCGCTACCAGAATCGTTACTAGAAGAAGCTTTTGTTATGCTTTTTGATGTTTTTGATAGGTAAGCGCCTGACATCCAGCCTTCTTTACCGTTTACTGAAACTTTGTACCATGTTTTTTTACCAACAGTTTTTTTAGAAGAAGCCTTTACAACAGTGCCTGAAGCAACAGATGTTTTTACTGTTGAGTTTGTTGAAGCATCAGAACGAAGATTCAAGCTTGCAGTTGTTTTGAAGCGAATATTAACTTTAGTAGCAATCGGATTTGAAACTTGAGTTACTTCAACTGTTTCAACTTTTGTATTTTCTTTAGTGTTGTTGTCGTTTTCAGCAGCTTTTGCACTTCCAAAGGCAAGTGTTAAAGCAAGTGTACTTGATGCGATTGCTGTAAATAATGCTTTCTTATTCATCAATTCATCCTCCAACTTTTCAACGATATTTTTTATATATAATGTTCAATGATTATTGTAAATTTTAGTTTGTTCGACTAAGTAATACTTTAAAGAATTCAGAAAAGAAACACAATGCTATTTCGTTTACAGTTATATTACAGTTGTGTAACAAAAATGAGGAAAAAGTTCTAATGATGAGTGGTATTTAAGTCTTTATAGTTTAAATTTTAGTGGGAAATTACTAATTATATTTACTTAAAAGTTAAGTAATTTTTGTAAAAGTTTAATTGGCGTATTAAATAAGATAATTTAAGTTTTTAGCGAAGAGTTTTGTAACATAATGTTACAAAATATAGCTGCTATTGAAATAATTCATTTTAAAAAGAGCTTTAAAGTAGTTCAAAAAGAGGCGTTTCAGTAATGAATGAGTAGTACTTGACGTTCTATAAATATTTTTTTGAGTATCCTTACAATACAAAAAACATTCCCAAGGCAATTTTATCGCCATGAAAATGCATTTTGATGTTTATTGTTTTATAACAGCAGTACATAAGATTTAATCAAGTGAATAGAAACGTTTGTAACTATCAAAGTGCTGTGCCCAATAAGATTCGTTTACAGAAGAGACTTGAACATGTGTACCACCGGCATGTACGAACTGACCATTGCCAATATATATGCCTAAATGCGAAATACCAGTTTGGTATGTATTACGGAAAAATACTAAGTCACCTACTTGAGGTGTATTAATATAGTAAGATCTAGCTTCATAACCTGCAGCGTTTGTACGTGTCATTGAGTGGCCTGCAGTATTAAATACATAGTGAATGAAGCCGCTACAATCGAAACCTGATGGAGTTTGTCCACCCCATACATAAGGTGTATTTTGTAAGGATAAACCTAAGTTGACAGCCTTTTGTTTGATTTCATTTTTTGAAACAGTTGGTGTAGTTGGCTTTGAAACATTTGTTGTATTTTCTTTGTCTTGTTGGGGAGTAGAATTTGAGCTGTTTTTGACTTTTAATGTTTGTCCAACACGTATTAAATCAGAAGTTAAACCGTTCCAAGATTTTAATTGAGTAATCGTTATGCCGAATTTATAAGCAATACCGGATAAAGTATCACCAGCTACAATTTTATAAGTAGTAGCACCAACATTTTTTGGAGTTGATGGTTTAGTTGTTGTTCCTGGCTTAGGTGTTGTTGTATTACCAGTTGGTTTACCTGCGTTCGTCGTTGTAGTAGGAATTTTAATCGTTTGTCCTACATATATAAGATGATCTTGGATTTTATTGGTTTTTTGAATTGCGCTGACAGACACTTTATATTTTGTTGAAATTTTTGAAAGGGTGTCGCCTTTTTTTACTTTATAGGTAGCGGTATTACTAGATGAAGAAATTGCATTTGTATTTACCTTATTAGAGGGTACCTTTGAAATTTGAGTAGTTACTTTGCCGGAAAGTAGCAATTTTTGTTTAGGATAAATTATATCTGATTTCAAATTGTTTGATTTTTTTAGTTTAGCGACTGTTGTACCGTGCTTAAGTGCAATTGTGTATAAAGAATCACCACTTTTCACCGTATATGTATTTGAACTTGCTTCTGTTGATTGACTATTAATACAAAGTGCGAGTGCACCTGTAGCCAGGATGGAATAGGTAGCTTTTTTCACGAAAATCACTCCTCTTTATATTTCAAATTATCATCTCTGTTCTTTGTACCCTCATTCTAGTGAAAAAAAACAGAGAAAACAATGAAATTAGTAAAAAGGGGTAATAAGATAGTGAATGTTTTTTGAAAAAATGCAAGATTCTAAAGTAATGGTTATTTAACACTATAAAAAACCTTGTTGTAAAAATAACAAGGGTTTTTATTACTAATTAAAAATAATAAAATTATGTCAATAGTATTAAAAATAAACTATTTAACTATTTCAAGCTTAAATGAACTTTTAATTCAGTAGATACATCCTTAAGTTCCTTCTTATTCATCATATAATACCAAATACCATTAATAGTCTGACCTTGCCCTTTTTTAAAATAGAGTTGCTCAATGGAATTAATGGCGTTTTTATGTTTTTTTTGTAACTCCAACATTTGTTCAAATGTTAAATTTGTTGAAATATTGTCACCGAGTGCATTGAAAATGTTTTTATACTTCCATAGGCTGCTAACAGAAGCGCCTTCTTTTAAAATCCCCTGAATGAGTTGTTTTTGTCGTTCTTGTCGACCAAAGTCCCCGTCAGGATCTTCCTTCCTCATACGTACATATGCGAGAGCATGTTCACCGTCTAATTTTACTTCTCCTTTTGGAAAGCTATAGCCTTCTTCTTTAAATGTAAGCTCATTATTTACTTTAATACCACCAACAGCATCTACAATATCTTGGAAAGCTTCCATATTCACTTCCGTTACATAATCAATCGGGATATCTAGTAAATTTTCGACTGAAGCCATTGCCATCTTAATGCCTCCAAAAGCATAAGCGTGATTCAGCTTATCACTCGTCCCGTGACCAACAATTTTGGTATATGTATCTCTCGGAATACTTAACATTTTCGTACTTCCTTCATTAGCATTGATCGTTAGTACAATAATCGTGTCCGATCGTCCTTTATCATTCTCCCGTTGATCTACACCCAATAGCAAAATGGAAAACGGCTCTTTTTTCTCTAAATGGACTTTTTCTACCCTCATGTCGGATTTATCTCGATCAATTTCTACATGCACACTTTTTAAATTAAAAGTTAAATTGGCATATACGTTCCAAATATACATACCAATTCCTAAAATAATTATGCCAATAATCCACGGCCATTTTCTTTTTTTCTTCTTCGTTTCTATCTCAATTTCCATTGATATTCCACCTCCCAAAACAGGCGATTGACTATTCTATGTATAATTGCGAAAAGCGTCGACAATTTTCCCTGTTATTTAACTTCTTAAAAATTGATGAAATTATACAAATAATCGCAAGTCATATGTGTTATCGACAAAGGTCATTTTATCTATCGATTTATCGAAAATAATGTCGTAATAGGTAGTGGGAATACGTAATGGAAATGAGAGATTGCTATCGTTTTCATCTATTTTTCTTTACTTCAAAGTCGCATTATAGGTAGTTTAATACAACAAGAATGTGTTTGAATAATAAAAAAGCTCACTTTTCTTAAGAAAGAGAGCTTTATCGTATTACTTTCGACGAATTAGTGTTTGCTGTTTATCAAAGCGCAAAGATAAAATAATTGAGGCTAATCGTTGCTGTTGCTCCATAACTGTATGTAAAGAAACATCCAAAATAATTATTTCGCCATTATCAAAATAAAGAATTGTCTGTCCTTTACTATATGCCTCATATCGATAATTATGATAAAACACCCATACGCACTCAGGGTGATAAGGTGATCGTGTCGGATACGCGTAAATTCCTTCACCAATATAAAGTGGAAGCTTTTTGGAATAACCAAGGAGCTCTTTTACTGCATCAATACGACCTTGAAAAGTGGAACCATAGCGAATACATATCTTTTCGAGTAACTGGATAGGCGTTAAAGTCGAGTATAAATATCCATCTTTAGTCATTACCTTAGACTTCGTCTTTCCTTCAAATACAGGAGATAAAACAAATGAATTGGTAGTGATTAAATCTAAATCCTTATCAAACATCATCAAACACCTCACATTTTCATCCATCATACGAAAATAACTAACTTAAATCAACATAATATTGTATATTTTCCAAATATTATAAATTATTAGCGAGGTAAGTGCAGAGGAAACGTTGAATTTCATGTATCGAACGTTAACTATAGTCATTCGTCTTAAACTATAATCCCATATACGATATGCATTACCCGGGATTAAAAAGTGTTGTGCACAACTAGAAAGGCCATCTAATGGACCAATTTGAAATTGTTTTAGCACAATTCGAACCAATGATTACAAGTGTTATGAACCGTTGTCGCATTTATCGAGAACACGAGCAATATAGACAGGCAGCACGTATCGGACTTTGGAAAGCTTGGTCAAAATATGAAGACAGTCGAGGTGACTTTGCTCCATATGCTTATAGATGTATCCAAGGTGCCGTTTTAGATGAGTTGAAAAAAGAATCGCGCAATGAAGAACGTAATATACCTGTCGAGTCAGATACACTAGAATTACTGACAATAAACAAACGCGTAGAAAAGTCAAATACACATATACTAGATTCTATTTTAGAAGCACTACCACCGAAGGATTTACAGTTGCTAATTCTATTGTATATAAAAGGATACAGCTATGATGAATTAGCGGTTATGGAAGGGCTCACAAAAGGTGGTATTAAAAAAAGAAGAGATCGAATTATGAAGCAAATACGAGAAGAAAAAATGAAAATCCCTAAAAAAATCAAGTAAAGTAAAACCGAGCGAAATTGTAATAGTTTATCAGATTACCGTAGTAAATGTCGACATGGGCTGCTTCCTTAGAGGAGATACAAGATATGATGCAAAAAATGTCATCAAAGATAACTGAGACATGAGTCAATTATAGAAGAAATTAGACCTTGAAGTGCGTGCAGGTTGTCGAAATTACTAATATTGAGTAACATAATTGAATGGACCGAGAAAAAAGTTACTAATGTTAAGAGTATATACTAATACTTAACGAAAACGCATGAAGTTTTTTCTGTAATAATTGTAAATGGGATTATAAATGTGATACGTTAAGTATAATACTCAATTGAAGAAATAAAGTAACAAAAATAGCAAAAAAAGCATTAATTCGCGAATATTTATGATTTTTTATGATTTTAATAGGCAAACGTATTTACGTATAGTATATAGAGTAGTATTATAAATTTCATGAACATAAAAACGTTTGCATATTTGGGAGGAAAGAAATTGAGCGTTCAAAGCATTATTCGTAATTTAATAGTAGAAACACCATCTCAGCCAGGGAATTTGGCAAAAGTTGCAACAGCAATTGGCTCAATTGGTGGTGATATTGGTGATATAAAAACAATGAAAATCGGCGCTTTATCTACGATTCGTGATATTTCATGTACATGTACAGATATCGCTCAGCTCGATAAAATTGTCGATGCCATAAATAATATTGCTGACAATATTCACGTCCGTTCAGTATCTGATGACGTCATGAAAGCACACGAAGGCGGAAAAATTCATATGACAAGTCGTGTAGACGTGCGGTCATTAAGTGATTTACGTCGAATTTATACACCTGGTGTGGCGAATGTATGCCAAGAAATCCAAAGAGAACCAGAAAAAGCACATTACTACACAAGTATTGGTAATACTGTTGCAATTGTTACAGATGGTACGGCTATTCTAGGATTGGGGAATATTGGACCAGTTGCAGGTATGCCTGTTATGGAAGGTAAAGCTGTACTATTTGATCAATTTGCTGGTATTAGTGGTATTCCGATCTTACTCGATACAAGTAATCCTGATGAGGTAGTTGAAACCGTAAAACATATTGCAAAAGGTTTTGGTGGTATCTTATTAGAAGATATTGGTTCACCACATTGCTTCGAAATTGAGGAGCGTTTAAAGGCCGAGCTTTCAATTCCTGTTATGCACGATGATCAACATGGAACAGCTGTTGTTACATTAGCAGCAGTAATATCAGCTTGTCGTTATGCGGGAGTTGAATTGAAAGATGCTGTCGTTGGTCAAATTGGCCTTGGTGCAGCAGGACAAGCAATTTGCCGTATGCTAATGGCCTATGGTGTTAAAGAAGTATGTGGTGCGGACACGCAAGAAAGAGCATTAGCTCGTCTGAGTAGTTTTGGTGGAACAGTAGTAGGATCAGTTGAAGAAATGATGGCAAAATGCGATATCGTTATTGCAACGACAGGAGTATCTGGGCTAATTAAACCGTCAATGGTGCGCGAAGGACAAATCATTTTGGCTCTTTCAAATCCATACCCAGAAATTACACCTGAAGATGCGATTGCTGCTGGAGCATCATTTGCTGCAGATGGACGCCTTGTCAACAATGTTCTAGGCTTCCCAGGGATTTTCAGAGGTGCATTAAATGCCAATGTTAAAAGTATTACGTATCCAATGTTATTAGCTGCGGCTAATGCCATTGTAGAGGCAACGCGAAACGGTGACCTTGTACCACACCCACTGGATCCAAATGTCCATAAATCAGTAGCTGAAGCTGTTGAACGAGTAGCCTTAATAGAGATGTCAAATATAGATTAATAACAAAAGATCGCTTATCAAGCGGTTTCAGACTGTAGAAAAACTCGAAAAAAACGAGTTTTCTACAGTCTTTTTATTTTTATACAGGATAGATCAGGTTTTCCAAAGCCTTCCGCTCGCTTTCTGCGGGTGAGCGCCGAGCCGCTTCGTCGCTACGCTCCTGTAGGATCTCGTCTGTCTCGCTTTTTTGAACCAATAAAATGCTACCTTCTTATTCTATTAACTCATTCATTTTAATAATTGAAAGTAAGAATAATCTCGTCGTATAAAAAAGCATTCCGCAGCCGCGAAATGCTTCCTCTAAAACATGCTATTTCTTCTCTAAATCCTCAACAGAGAATACACGACCATAAGCATTCTTATAAACAATATAGTTCGTTACACGGTATTTTTTTCATCAATAATCAGTCCATTTTGTAATTTAGAATTCGTGTAGCTACGCCTGCTGGACAATCATTTGAATGAAACGGTACCATAATACAGCCGACTGATATCATAAAGCCACGAGCAATATTGATTAAATCTGCACCTAAAGCGAGCATGACAGCTGCATGGTCAGGTGTAATAAATTTTCCCGTTGCGATAATTTTCACGCGATCACGAACTCCATGACGAACCAAAGCATCTTGTAATAACACTAGTCCAGAATGGATAGGTAGCTAACACCATCAGCTAGATCTTGGAATGTAGCGCCCGTACCACCTTCAGCACCATCAATTGATATGAAATCGGGGCCTTTACCAGATTCCTTCATATAAGTAGCTAACTCATCCGCATCTTGTGGGCTACCCACAATTTCTCTGCATCGACATGTAATTCATCTACTTGTTTTGTAAACATCGCATTCCGGATATAAAATCCAGCTTCATCAAAATCACGTTTCGAATCAAAGCCGATGACGTTCCCTAAGTATTTCCCAGGTAATACAATATGTAAAAAATCTTCGCGATTAAATGGTTTCCCTAAATGATCATCATTAAATAAGTATTGACGGAATTCAGGACCGACCTTTTCCGGGATATATCTCATTTTTCCTGAAACAGGGAAGTTTCTTAGAATAGCATGTTGCTTTTGATGACGGTCAAGGTAATAGAAAAAGATTACAAAAATTAATGAAATAACAACTAAAACGACTAGTAATATGAGTAAAATCGAAGAAATACATTCAAACCATCCCATATGCGTCACACCCCTTTTTTATATAAAAACCTTAATCTATATCAATAACTTATATAACATCTTACAATTTGAGATAGATTCAAGAGTTTGAAAATAGATAAACAATACAGAAAATACTTTATTATTAAAATAATTAGGGGGGGTGAATTTAGATTAACGCAAAACTACCCAGAGCGTTAAGTGCTCTGGGTAGTTTAATGTAAAGTGTTTTATTTTCTTATAAATAATGAAATAATCCAACCAATTATTGTTCCAACGATTGCAGGAACTAACCAACCAATACCCTCTGCATATAAAGGTAAGTGCTTTAATAAGTTTGCATAAGCTGGGATGTCCAATTTTGCGGCATGTAAACCGTCATATACACTAACCAGAGCAGTAGCAATTAAAGCAACTGTGTAAACAATTGATGCGCCATTGAAGAATTTATCGACTAAAGCTAAGCACATTAACACTATTGCAATTGGGTAGATTGCTAAAAGTATTGGTAAAGAGATTTTAATTAGTTGTTCTAAACCAAAGTTTGAAATGACCGTACTAAAAATTGCGAAAATAAATACTAAACCTTTATACGGAATTTTCGGGAAAAGTTTTGCAAAGAATTGTGATGACGCAGTTAATAGACCGATTGAAGTTGTTAGACAAGCGAGTAGGATAACTGCTGATAATAGAGCATTACCGAGATTACCATAAAGAACGTGTGCAGATTTTTCAATAATTTCTGCGCCACTACCTTGAGCGCCGATTGTTTGGAAACTTGATGCCCCAATATAACCTAGTGATATATAAACTAAAGCTAAACCAGCTGCAGCAATGAATGCGGCAAAAATAGTAGTTTTAACAATTTTAGAACTTTCTGTTACTCCTTTAGCGTGTAGAGCTTGGATAATAACAATCCCAAATATTAGTGCTGCTAAGAAGTCCATTGTCAAGTAACCTTGCAAGAAACCTTCTGTGAAAGGCTGTGTAGTATATTTACCAACAGCTTCACCAGGACCATCCATTGGTGTAATAATACTTTTCGCTGCTAATAACGCAATGACTAATAGAAGAATAGGTGTAAGAATTTTACCTACACGGTCAACCAATTTAGTTGGGTTTAAGGCAAAGAAAGTAGTAATCCCAAAAAACACAATCGTAGTTAATAATAGGGGGATTGGTGAATCTTTCATCGCATCAGTTAGAAATGGTACAACACCAATTTCATAAGAAACTGTACCTGTACGTGGAATAGCGAAGAATGGTCCAATTGCTAAGTAGACGATGGAAGTAAATACGATTCCAAAAACAGGGTGAACCTTTCCGGCCATATCTTGTAACTGACCGCCAGATTTAGCTACAGTGATGACACCGATTAAAGGTAAACCGACACCAGTGATTAAAAATCCAAGCATTGCTAGACTAAATGATTCTCCAGCTTGTTGACCCAATTGTGGAGGGAAGATGATATTACCTGCACCTAAGAATAATGCGAAAAGCATTAAGCCTACAGCGACTTGCTCCCCAAGAGATAAAGATTTGTTCTGCATAAAAAAGCTCCTTTGGAAATTTACTTGCGTAATGATTTCGTCTATGAAAACAAAACACTAATTTTTCTTTAGATAAATAAATATTCTTTGTAATCTGAAAATTCAAATTACAAAAGTTATAAAAGTTACTAAACAACTTTAACATGAATACGTTAAGAATGGAACCTTAAAAAAAGACAAGCTAGTATGTTTTTTCTTAATACAGCACTTTGTAGTATTAAAACGCTTTCATTACACGGAAAACATTTATGAAGATAGTGTAAAGGAACTGTTAAGAGTTTGTAGAATGGAACTTTTAGTCTATTTTATGTGATAGATTACTTTTGAGGAGGGGTAATATACATGTTTAAATGGAATAAAATGGACTTGAGAAAGAAGTATTTTCTTTCACTTAGTATTACTTTGCTATTATTTGCAATTATGACGGTCACACTCATCTTTCAAGTAAATGAGAATAGAAAATGGTCTCAAGAACTTGATAGTTTATCAAAAAATATTAATGACATAGATATGTTGTCAAAGGAATTTAGCACATTATATATAGCAATCATCCATTATGCAGGAGATCCTCTTCCTGAGCACGATACATCCTATAATTCATCGATGTCTACTCTAGAAAGTTTACTAAAAAAATCTGGCGATGTTGTGCTACTAGGGAACTTGGAAGCAATCGAAGTGGAACAAAAAATGATTCATGAATTATACATAAAACGCTTGAAAGTTTCAGTGGAGAAAAAAGACAATATCGCAAAACGGCGTCAACTGAACTCGGTTTATCAATCGTACGACAATATTAAAAAAACTTTACATAAAATCCGCTCTGGAACATCAACAGAACGCGAACAGATTTTACAAAATATGAATGAAAGTCAGAAACGCACTTTAATCGTATTATGCGCTTCTTTCATACTTGCAGTGGCAATCTCGACAGTACTAATGATGATTACAAATCGACAAATTCGACACCAACTCGAGTTAGTTGCAGGAACAGCAGATAGTATTTCAAAAGGGAATTTAAGCGTTGCTGACTTACCAACTCATACGAATGACGAGATAGGACAAGTATCAACAGCGATGAATCATATGAAGCATCAGCTTGTAGAAATGCTCCAAATAATTAAATCATCAGCACAAGAAATATCAAGTGACAGTCATGTACTGCAAAATTATTCAGTACAATCTTTAGAAGGATCTAAAGTTGTATCAGTTTCACTTAAAGAATCTTTGCAAAATGCAAAAGCACAGCAACATTCATCTGATGGCATTGTCGCATTTATGGAACGCTTCTCAGATAATTTGCAACAAATGGTAGGTCAAGTAGAGCAACTGTCCGAAAAAGGACTTCAAGCGGAACAGTATGTGGAAGATAGTAGTGTTTCGATGAATGTAGCTGTAAGTAAAATGACAGGGCTACAACAACTTCTAATAGAAGCCGAACAGGAAAGAATACTTTTGCAAAAGCGTACAGATGAAATTGTCCGTGTCTCTCTTATAGTAAAACAGATTGCCAAACAAACGCATTTGTTAGCCTTGAATGCTGAAATTGAAGCGGCACGGTCTGGAGAAGCAGGGAAGGGGTTCGCGGTTGTTGCAGAAGAAGTCCGTAAATTAGCGGAAGAAGTTTCAAATGCTGCTCACAATATACATAATTTGTCCGATGATATAACTGTGCAAGGCACAACAATGGCGAATACTTTCAAAGCGGGTCTCATAACATCAGAAGAAAGTGCAACAGCAATTCAACAAGCGGCACAGCAAATGACAATTATCATACAATATATAGGCGATACACGTGATCAGTTTAACGCAATGTCCAAACAAATTCAAACTGTTGAAAAAGAAAAGGAAAGCACCAAAACACTTATTCATCAGTTAAATGATGCCATTTTTCAAAATACTGAACATATTGAAGAGACGACGATGTTCGTAAGTGATAATCTATCGACTATTGAATTACTGTCATCACGTATACATGACGTTTCTGAACAAGCGATGACAATGCATCAATCAACAACGAAGTTTGAGATGCACAGCTAGATGTAATATGTGGAAAAATGTTTAGTCCCCCTGAGAGGGGGGTACAATAAATAGAAAATGCCGTAATGCTTCTCCTAACTGCATTGTTGGGAGATTTTTTCTGTGAAAGGTGGAACTATTGAATGGGACGCGTCGTCCTATAAACAAAATGAATAGAGTTTAAGAAAGTATAATTTCTGTCAAACGAAGTGTGTTTTCTAGTATTTCATGCTATAATACATTGTAAATAAATTGTAAATATAGTGGATGCATATTTTATGTGTCTATAAAATATAAATGAAAAGGGTTATTAAGGAGGAAGGGTATGACATACCTTGCATGGATTGTAGCATTTATAGCTTCAATTTTACTGACTCCGCTAGTGAAACGACTCGCATTTCGTGTCGGTGCGGTCGATCGTCCAAATTATCGAAAAGTACATGCTAAAATTATGCCAAGACTTGGTGGCTTAGCCATCTATCTTGCATTCCTCATAGGGATTTTAATTTTACGACCTATGCATGAAGCAATGCTTCCTCTACTAATTGGGAGCTTTGTCATTATTGTGACAGGCGTCCTTGATGATATGTTTGAGATTTCAGCGAAGGCTAAATTACTTGGTCAGTTAATTGCTGCTACAATCGTAATATTTTTTGGTGGAATTCAAATTGATACCATCAACCTTCCATTCAGCAATGGGGAACTTGATTTCGGTTTCTTAAGTATCCCAGTGACAATCATTTGGATTGTAGGTATTACGAATGCGATTAATCTAATTGATGGACTAGATGGTCTTGCTGCCGGTGTTTCAACTATTGCGTTGATAACACTTGCTGGAATGGCCTTTATCATGGGAGATACATTTGTTATTATCATGGCTACAATGTTAGCTGTAAGTACTATCGGTTTTTTATTTTACAATTTCCATCCTGCGAAAATTTTCATGGGGGATACCGGGGCATTGTTTCTTGGCTTCATGATTTCAGTTTTGGCTTTACTAGGATTCAAAAACGTTACATTTGTTTCACTAGTTATTCCGATTATCATGCTTGGCGTACCAATCTCGGATACATTCTTTGCTATTGTTCGCCGCTTATTAAATAAACAACCACCATTTTCACCAGATAAGTCACATTTACATCACTGCTTATTAAATGTTGGTTTCACACATCGTCAAACTGTATTAATCATTTACGGTATTGCCTCGATGTTCGGCCTAGCAGCGATTGTTTTCTCTATGGCTAAGGTATGGGGAGCCATTCTACTCATAACGGTATTGCTTGTAGCGATTGAATTATTTGTAGAAGTGATAGGACTTGTAGGATCAAATTATAGACCGCTATTAAATTTAGTACGTAAAAGTAAATAATAAAAGACGATATTGCAGGGTGACTGCGATATCGTCTTTTTATTTATGAATGAATAAATGGCTTGGTATTCAAAGAGATAAACTGATATGTCTCGAGAACTCAAGAGAGCTCATGAATTAAAAAAACGCTTTTGTACATGGTTTGATCAAGCTAAAGAAAATGGCCCTGCTTGGATAAACAAGACCAAGGAAGCCCTTTATGAATTTTACAAAGAAGTAGAAGATGCCAATATTCCTGAGTTAAAGGGAGCTATTTAAACACGCAAAAATTGGCAATCTGAAATTCTAAATAGCTTTGCGTATCCATATTCAAACTGCTTTTTAGAAGGTATTAATAACCGTAATAACCGTACGAAAGTACTAAAACGAAATGCGTTCGGCTTTAAAAGCTTTGAGCGATTTCGAGCAAAATTTTATTATCCAGTAAATTTAAAGAAATCGGGATTCATATTGGATAGTGTGATTTTTTAGCCATCCCAACATTTGACGTTGAGCCTTTATTTACTGTTAGATGAATCCTTCTGGAATGGTTATGGATGTGAAAGGGGCTAGTAATTTTGATAGCTTTATTATCAACTTTACAAATGTTAACTTTGAAATACGTACAGGTCAGTCTCATTTGGTGAGGTGACAATAACTCATATACTTAACTAACAACTTACTGTAATTCTTGTTGAATATAATAAATCCCTTAGTCGAAGACGACTAAGGGATTTTATTGATTATTGATTATTATCTGATTTGTAATTTGATTTGAATCCAGAGCCATCAGCATTATTATTTTCTGCTGCATTATCTGTGTCACCTGATTTATCTGTTAGTTTACTATTTGTTAAACCAAGTTGAGTACGTAAGGTGTTTTGTGTTTCTGCCAATG
This sequence comes from Viridibacillus sp. NPDC096237, assembly GCF_050278625.1. Lineage (NCBI taxonomy): Bacteria > Bacillati > Bacillota > Bacilli > Caryophanales > Caryophanaceae > Viridibacillus > Viridibacillus sp. NPDC096237. The sequence continues at coordinate 22,294 of NZ_JBNNTI010000005.1, forward strand.
CATTTTGATCTAATTGGTAGTAGTAAATGCCGGTAGAAGTATCATCATCACCTTTAAGGGATAATGTTTCTACATCTGGCATGCCGCCTTTAATATACTCAAAGAATGATTTCATTTCATTGAAAGTCATATTTGTTTTCATATTGTTACCAACAGCTTCAAGTATATTATCGTATTTTGTAAATGATGTAACGGAAGATGCTTTTTTCATTATAGCAGCTAAAATCATTTGTTGACGCTCGCCACGTTGAATATCACTATCTTGTTTACGAGTTCTTGCAAGCGCTAATGCTTGACGACCATTTAACGTTTGCATACCAGGTTTTAGGTTAACTGTACGTTTATCATTTTCATCAAGTTCATGAAGTTCGTATGGAACGTCCACTTTAACACCGTTAAGAGCATCAACAATTTCGATAAAAGCATCAAAGTTTAAACGGTAATAATAATCAACCGGTACATTTAATAAATTTTCAACAGTTTCAATAGTTGCGTTCGTACCACCAAGATGTGCATGCGTAATCTTGTCTTGCTTGTTTACATTTGGGATATAAACATAAGAATCACGAGGAATACTTAATAGTTTTACGGATTTTGATTTATTGTTTAATGTTGCAAGTAATAATGCGTCTGAACGGGAATGATCGGAACCTTGACCTCGTTCTTCACTATCGTCGATACCAACAAATAGAATAGAAACATTATCCGTCATTGGTTTTACTGCCGATTCACGTAGATCCGACTTTACACGTGTATTGTCGTTGTCATATGCCTTATTAGCAGCTTCTTCTGCTTTCTTCGTTAACCAATATGCGTAGGTTCCTGTTGAGACAACCATAAGGGCAATAAGGATTAAAAATGTGCGTAATATCAGTTTTTTCTTTGAGGGCTTCTTTTTTCTTTGGCCCATTCTTAAATTCGTCATACATTATCTCCTCTAAATTAGGAATAAAAGCTATATATATAAATATTGGACGGTAAGCCTATCCAAAAAGTTTCAATTTTGAATCTATAGCGAATTATATTATACTATGCGGTTTTGTAACAGTAAAATTAAATTTATATTACTGTTTGTCGAATTCTAAAAATTCCTGTTTATGACAATTTATTTTACATTGTCCATTAGTCATTTCTATCATCCAATTCGTAAAGTCCTCTTCTTCCTCTTTTGGTACAAAAATATAAAAATCGACATCATCCGTATATTCAATTTTCTCTAATATATATGAAGAACTGCGAATAGTATTTTCTACTTTTCCTAACCATGTATAGCTAGTGGAAACTTTCATCAAACTATGAAGGCGACGTTCAACTACAGTTGCAGCTTCAATTCCAACTGTAGTTGATTTACCGTAAGCACGAACCAAACCACCAGCTCCCAGTTTAATGCCTCCAAAGTAACGAGTTACGACAACAGCAGTATCTTTCAACTGTTGTTTTTTCAGAACTTCAAGTATAGGTACTCCGGCCGTACCACTAGGTTCACCATCATCATTCGCTTTTTGAATTTGATCGTGTTCACCAATTAAATAAGCCGAGCAATTATGGGTTGCAGAATGATGTTCTTTTTTTATCTTGTTAATAAACGCAATAGCTTCTTCTTCAGTCTCTACTCGTTCGCAATGCGCGATAAATCTCGATTTTGAGATGATTATTTCATCAGTTCCAAAGCTTTTTAGTGTATAATAGTTTTCTCTCATGGTAAACTCCTTAAATAAATCAATTTTTTTTTGACATTTAGTTGACATGAAATTTTAATAAAAAATTATCATAAAAATGCTATAATTAACTTTGTGATACAGGAAAATAGGTACATGTATAGAATTTTATATATGCTCATTATTTCTTCTAAATGTAGCACAAATTGTAAGGGGTATGTGTATGTTGGGAGACAAAATTGATATAAAATCATTAGATTTAATTTTTAATCGAATGGTAAAAACAATAGACGAATCTAAAAGCGATATTTTTACGATTAGTGAACAAAGTAGACGAACATTTGAAGAAATGAAAATCGAACTGGAAGAAGTTCGTGAAAAAATCGCCGATGTGATCACTGAAAATGACATTTTAGAGAACAAAACGAAATTTGCCAGAGGAAGATTAGCGGAAGTTTCAAAAAACTTCCAAACGTATTCTGAATCTGAAATTCACAAAGCATACGATCAAGCAAACCAACTTCAAATACGTCATTCTGTTATCAAGGCTGAAGAAAAGCAGCTACGTGAGAAAAGAGATGACCTAGAGAGAAGGATGCGCAATTTACTTGATACAATTGAAAAAGCAAATCACCTCGTAAACCAAGTAAATGTCGTATTAAACTATTTAACATTTGATTTGAAGCACGTCGGTCCTGCACTCGAAAATGCGAAGATAAAAGAAGACTTTACGATTAAAATCATTGAAGCAACAGAAGACGAGCGTAAACGTATTTCTCGTGAAATTCATGATGGACCTGCACAAATGTTAGCTAATGTATTACTTCGCACAGATTTAATAAATCGCACATACCAAGAACGAGGGGTAGAAAAAGCACTACAAGAAATATTACAATTAAAAGACATGGTGCGCGATGCGCTACATGAAGTAAGACGCATTATTTACGATTTACGTCCAATGGCTTTAGATGACCTAGGTATAATTCCAACACTAAAGAAATATCTTTCTTCAGTTGAAGAGTATAATAAGGGTACTGCAATCCATTTTCAGTCAATGGGCGAGCAAAAAAGAATGGGTACAAATTATGAGGTAGCCATTTTTAGACTTGTACAAGAATGTGTAAATAATGCTATAAAACATGGTAAAGCACTTGGGGTATGGGTTAAATTTGAATGGTTGGAAGAACATGCTAATGTAACTATAAAGGATGATGGTGTAGGTTTCGATACTAATATTGTAAAAAAGAATTCATTCGGTTTAATTGGTATGCGTGAACGAGTAGAATTACTTAGTGGTGAAATGGAAATGCTTTCTGAGATTGAAAATGGAACTAGAATAATATTCAAAATTCCACTAAATCATGATCAAAAGAATTAGAGTAGTATTAATTAGGAGGAATTTATATGACAAAAATAATAATAGTAGACGATCACCAATTATTCCGTGAAGGTGTAAAACGCATTTTAGATTTTGAAGATACATTTGATGTAGTAGCAGAAGGCGATGACGGTACTGATGTAGTCCAACTTTATGAAGAGTATAGTCCAGATGTTGTATTAATGGATATCAATATGCCTCAAAAAAATGGTGTTGAAGCAACAGCTGAACTTTTAGAAAAATACGCTGATGCAAAAGTTATTATGCTTTCTATCCATGATGATGAATCATATGTTTCACACGCATTAAAATCAGGTGCTCTTGGTTATATGTTAAAAGAAATGGATGCTGACGAAATCGTTGAAGCTATCAAGATTGTAGCTTCAGGCGGTTCTTACTTACATCCGAAAGTAACTAAAAACCTAGTTGCTGAATACCGTCGCTTGAGCGAACGCGAAAATAAAGGTTCATTCCATCAAACAGAAATTCGTCGTCCATTCCATTTGTTAACTAAGCGTGAATGTGAAGTATTGCAATTATTAACTGATGGTCAAAGTAACCGTGCAATTGGTGAAACTTTATTCATCTCAGAAAAAACAGTTAAAAACCACGTATCAAGCATTCTACAAAAAATGAATGTAAATGACCGTACACAAGCTGTAGTTACAGCAATTAAAAACGGTTGGGTTGAAGTACGCTAATTGTTCTGCTCTGTCTACATGATGATAGGTTTACTCGCTGTAAGTGAACGTTCCGACGCATCGCTTGTGCTAAGTTATGAATTAGCCTATTATTAAGAGTGCAGTTCAACTTTGAACATGACGCAATGTCAAAGCCTGCATTTAAAACTTGAAAAGCATTGGTCGAAATAAACCTAATTTTAGTCTGCGATTAGCACTGCAAATTCATTTGTACGCATTCTATCATTGTGTATTTTTTTGTACCAAGCACACCCCTGTTTCTCTTTATCGAGAAGCGGGGTTTTGTGTTTTTGTGCAACTTTAAACTTGCTACAAACGTCATCTATTTGTAAATATTTTTTGAAAAGATATAGTATTTTCATCGATAAAAAGGATTACTCTATTAGGTGGAACTTTGTATAAAGATATAAATTTTTAGGCAATCTGCAAATGTGCTACAATATCCGCGGGAGGTTTTGGAATTGAATATAAAAAGATGGTTGCTTGTCCCAGTATGTGCCTTATTGTTAGTGGCATGTGGCAATGACGACAAAGAAAATACTGGTTCAGTCAACGATGGCGAAAACCAAACAACTTCTAATGCAGTTGACCATAGTATTAAAGATAAAAGTGAAGATGTAGTAAATGGCGTACCAAAATCAGAAAAATCAGTTGCAACAGAATCGACGTCGACTGATGATAAATCAGTAGGTATTGAAATGTCAGGCGGTACAGTAAAAGAGGCTACAAACGTCCCTGCTGATGAGGAAAAGGTAATTCTCCAAGCATTTGACGAATACATTAAGGCTTTTAATGCTGAAGACATTGATCGATATAGCGAAACGCTATCTAAAAAGCCCCAAGGATTCACTTTAGAAGAGGATTTAGAGCAGTTAAAGCGAATTTTTGAAGATTATAATACTAAGCGTACAGTAAAAGACGTTCGTATTATTAAGTATAATGAAAATGAAGCGCAAGTTTATGCCAATATTACAGTCGAAATGGAACAAGAGGATGGCAACAAATTTAAGCAGCCAGCCAAACAAGTTACTGTCTTTGCTAAAGAAGATGGCAAATGGCTTGTTACAAGTTTATTCGCTGTAGGTTCAAAAGAAGACTAAGATATAAAGAAGCAGTTACTTATTAATAGGTAGCTGCTTTACTATTTTTTTGTGAATAAAAACGAATAGTAGCGAAAAATAACATTCTTTGTAAACGTATTATTTTTCATTTCACTTTCTTACGATATTAATATACTATTGAAGTAGGAGTGTGAACGATTAATGACAACTGCCATAGTAACAGATAGTACAGCATACTTAACGCAAGCCGAGCGTGATCAATATAATATTCGCATGGTACCTTTAAGTGTTGTAATTAAACATGAAACATTTGAAGAAGAAGTAAACATAACAACTACTAATTTTTATGATAAAGTGCGAAATGAAAACGAGCTTCCAAAGACGTCACAACCAGCAATTGGTACTTTTGTGACATTATATGACGAGCTTTCGAAAGATTACGATGAAGTTGTGGCTATACACTTATCGAGTGGTATTAGCGGTACATATTTAGGAGCTTTACAAGCTGGTGAAATGGTTCAAGGCATTGATGTCTATGGATTCGACAGTGAAATCTCTTGTGCAGTGCAAGGCTACTACGTTTTAAAAGCTGGCGAAATGGCCAAAGACGGAGCATCTGCTAAAGAAATTCTAGAAGCTCTTGAAGAAATGCGTAAAACAATGCGAGCTTATTTCATGGTAGACGACCTATCGCACTTACAACGAGGTGGTCGATTATCTGCAGCCCAAGCTCTAATCGGTGGACTTTTACAAGTTAAGCCAATACTACATTTTGAAAACAAAGTCATTGTACCCTTCGAAAAAATTCGTACACGTAAGCGTGCTCTTAAACGTGTAGAAGATATGCTCGGCGAAGACGCTGCGAAATACGATCATCTTGATGCAGTAGTAATACACGCTAACTGTGAAGATGAAGCAAAAGAGTGGATGGCAACATTGCAAGACAGATTCCCAAATGTAAACGTTAAATTAAGCTACTTCGGCCCTGTTATTGGGACTCATCTAGGCGAAGGCTCTATGGGGCTAGGTTGGGTAAAAAAATAAAGTAAAAGAAGAAACCACATTACACGATGTGAGAGCACTGAAAAAGTCCATAAAATGAATTTTAGCCATGGCGGAAACGATTAATCGTTTCTTCCATGGCTTTTTCTTATGATGCCGTTAATTTCCGTTCCGGCGGACGCTTTCCTGGGGGCAAACCTTGAGCCTCCTCGTCGCTAACGCTCCTGCGGGGTCTCAAGATGTTCGCTAGTTCCCCAAGGAGTCGCCGCCTGCACTCCAATCAACTCGTTTTATCGTTTTTCTGAGTTTTCCATTCTTTCCGATTCAAATTCACACTCAAGGTGGTGCTGTTCATGCTATTAAAATGAAGAATAAGGGAAAGGGAAATACCGAAATACCAAAAAAACACAGACACTTTCTGTTCAAAATCGAACAAAAAAGCACCTGTGTTTATTATTGAAGAACATTACATTTTAAAGACGTAAGTTTTTTAGTGCCCTTACACGATGTAAGGTGGTTTTTTTGATTAATTTTAATAAAAATTTGATAATCTATTGGACTTGAATACTTAACTAAATAATTGTAAAATAAACCCATAACTAACCCCTAGTTAGGAGGAATTAGTTGGAAAAACACTTAGTAAAGAAACGAAATAAGATCCATAGATATATCGGCACCTTAGAAAATCCGTCCTTACGTGATTTCCTAACAGGACGCATTTGGTTACGCGACTTTTCTCCCTTCTCAGATGAACTAATCACCCAACACATCAAACTTGGTTACATCGCCACTCTCCCAGGTGTGAAGAAAAATTCCAAAATGAATTCCCGATTTAAGCGTACGAACTATACATGCAATCGATGTGCTAATAATAAACAATACTTGTTTGTAATCTATAATTGTGCGGCCTGTCAGCAAAACTGTGTCTATTGTAGACATTGCATCAGTATGGGGCGTGTTAGCAGTTGCTCTGATCTCATTAAATGGGTTGGACCAACAACTAGAAAATCATCCAATCATAGATTTGCATGGACAGGTACCTTTACGCCCTATCAACAAAAGGCTTCCAAAGAACTTATTCAAAGTATAAAAGCAAATCGAGCTCATTTAATCCATGCAGTCTGCGGTGCCGGAAAAACAGAGATATTATTCCCGGCTATTCACGAATGTTTAAAGAAAGGAAAACGAATTGCGGTTGCAACACCTAGAACGGATGTTGTATTAGAGCTAGCACCGCGCATTCAACAAGTTTTTCCTAATACAAAAACGCAAGCGCTCTATGGTGGAACAGAAGTCGACAATACTTACGCCCCATTGATCATCGCGACGACGCACCAGCTGTATCGCTTTGAAAATGCTTTTGATATTATCATTGTCGATGAAGCCGATGCATTCCCGTATACACATGATGAGACTTTACAACAAGCAGTCATCAAAGCTAAAAAAAGTACAGCACCTATAATGTACGTAACAGCAACACCTTCTGAAAAATTACTCAGTCAAATAAAAAAACAGCAAGGTGGCTATTCTTTCATTCCAAGAAGGTATCACGGTCATCCGCTGCCAGTGCCACGCTATGAATCATTATGGCGATACTCAAAACAAATTGAAGCGAATAGATTACCGAGAAAAATTATTCAATGGACAATAAAACAGGTACAAGAAAATAAACCTTTTCTCATTTTCTTCCCAACTATTGCCCTAATGGAAAAGGCCATCCCATTATTTCAGCAACTTGATCCAAGCATACAAGCCGTTCACGCAGAAGACCCAAAGCGAAAAGAAAAAGTATTAGAGCTCCGTGCGAAAAAAGTAAGGGGACTATTAACAACAACTATTTTAGAAAGGGGTATTACAATTCCAAACGTACAAGTAGCTGTAGTGGGGGCTGAAAGTGGTATTTTCACTTCCAGTGCGCTCATTCAAATTGGAGGGAGAGTAGGACGCTCTTTTGACTGTCCAACTGGAAATCTCGTTTTCTTTCACCACGGTATCTCGATTGAAATGGATCGAGCAACAAAGGAAATTAAACGTCTTAATAATACAGAGCTAACAACTATATGAATACTATTTGTTATCTATGTTCAAAACCTCTAACAAGACGATTAACGTGGAAACAGCTCTTTATGTATGAACAACAGGCAGTCACTTGTACTTCTTGCCATAGCAAATTTGAAATTGTAAAGCCCGAACAACAAAAGTCTCAAGATATCCAAGCATTATTTCATTATAATGAAGCAATGAAAGACTTCCTTCATCAATATAAGTTTTTTAAAGATATTGTGTTAAAAGATGTTTTTAGATTTGAAATTGCCCAAGCGCTTAAAAATACTGATGCAGTTATTGTGCCTATTCCGATGCATCCAGATAAAATAAAAACACGCAGCTTTGCCCATATTGATGAATTACTGGAAGCGGCAGGCATCCCCTATACACATTTACTCAAGAAAATTTCAATTGAATCACAATCATCTAAATCAAAAATAGAACGTGAACAAAGCGCTCAGCTATTTCAATTAAAAGCAGATAGTAAAATTGAAGATCGACCACATATTTTAATAGATGATATTGTGACAACAGGAACTACATTAAAACATGCCAAAGCGATACTCACTGCGGCTGGAGCACCATCTGTGAAAGCATTTACTCTAATTCAAGGGTAGTAAAAAAGATACAAAAAAACTTGCAATTCTGTACAAACTCCCTACGTTTTATAAATTTAAGGTTGATTTTGCCGACAATATAACTAGTATATTAAGTAGTAGAAATTAAATTCCAGGGGGTAAGAGCATGGGTGAATTGCGAAGTTGTCCTAAATGTGGAGACTTTTATAACTATACTGGCATTAGAGAAGTTTGCGGAAAATGTGCGCAAGATGAAGAGAAAATGTACGAGGTTGTCTACCGCTTTTTACGCAAACGCGATAATCGTTCAGCGACAATCGAGCAAATTGTTGAAGCAACAGGTGTAGAAGAGGACTTACTACATAAATGGGTAAGGAGAGGGCGCTTACAACCAGCTATGTTCCCAAACCTAGGCTATCCTTGTGACAGCTGCGGAGCTTTGACAACGAAAGGTAAACTTTGCATTAAATGCCAAAATGAAATAAAATCCGATCTCAATAAATTCGAAGCAGCACGAGAATTTAGAACCAGCGTAGAAAATTCAGAACGAGCAACATACTACGCAGACGCTAACAAGAAAAAGTAATAGAATGTAAATCTTCACATACGTAGTATGTGGGGGTTTTTTGTTTTAAGATTGGGTTTAAGGGGAGGGAGCTTGTAAAAAGGGCCAAAGCGAGAACGAGTAGGGATAGGGGGAGTGAGTAGCGCTAATGGAATGAGTAGTGATAAAGCAAGAGTGAGAAGCGCCAAAGCCGGAGTGAGTAGTGATAAAGACAGCGAGAAGCGCCAAAGCAAGAGTGAGTAGCGCTAAAGCGAGAGTGAGAAGCGCTAAATTCGGATCGAGTAGCGCCAAAGCGAGAGTGAGAAGCGCTAAATTCGGATCGAGTAGCGCCAAAGCGAGAGTGAGTAGCGATAAAGTGGGATCGAGTATCGCTAAAGATGGAATGAGTAGTGATAAAGCAAGAGCGAGTAGCGCCAAACCCGGAGCGAGTAGCGCCAAACCCCGACCAAGCAAACTCAGACATCCAAGCAATCAGCGCCATTAACACCATCAAATCCCTCCAACAAATAAGGCATATAGCACTAGCAACTAAAAAACAGAATAGGATGTCTTTCGCTTTTATTACAAAATACTTAACATCGATATAAACTAACCGAAATAATGAATATATAAAAGGAACGATTGAGAGGAGGCCATTCTATATGAAAATTTTCAACTACGGCGTGAATGCTGTAAACCCATATAAAAATCAGCCTGTAAAATCAGATTTTGCTAAGCAATCAGTAGCTAAAACGGCAGATCAGCTTGAGATTTCATCAGCTGCAAAAGATCTTCAAGGGATCGTCAGTTATACAGATGAAAGAGCAGAACGCGTACAAGCATTAAAAGCACAAATTCAAGAGGGTAACTATAAAGTAGACGCAAAACAGGTCGCTACAGATTTATTGAAATATTATCACCCATAAGCAAAAGGAGTATGAGAAATGTCCATTGAAATGATTTTATCCAAGATGGATAAATTAGAAAAAATGCATAAAAGCCTGTTAGAACTTGCATATAAGAAAACAGAGTTCACCACAACAGGAGACATGGAAGGACTCGACCAATTGCTCAAGGATGAGCAATCGCATGTAGCTGCCATCTCACAGCTCGAGCAACAGCGTCAGCAAGCGGTAACGGATTACCTTAGAGCAAAAGGAATTGCTCCTGCTGAACATGCAACTGTCGCTCAAGTAATGGAAGTAGCTGATACGCCAATTGAACAATTCAAATTAGACGAAGCAAGAAAAAAACTGCTACTCGTCATCGAAACTCTCAAGCATCAAAATGACCTAAATCAAAAAATGATTTTTCAATCACTACAATTCGTCAATATGACACTTGATATGCTACGTCCACAACCAGACCAAATCAACTACTCACAAACTCAAGTTCGTGGTAGTAGCATAAAAACAAACTTTGACTCACAAGCATAATGAAATAGAGGAGGAAATTTAATGCGCTCCACATTTATGGGATTAGAAACAAGTAAACGAGGTCTATACACGCAACAAAGTGCTCTGTACACAACAGGTCATAACATCTCGAACGCTAATACAATTGGTTATTCGCGCCAACGTGTTAACATGCAAGCAACATTAGGTTACCCAGGTGCTGGCTTAAATGCACCAATGACAGCTGGCCATATTGGTACAGGGGTTGAAGCAGGATCTGTACAACGTATTCGTGACCAGTTTGTTGATAGACAGTTTAGGCAAGAGGCAACAAAATTAGGATATTGGGCTACAAAGGCAGAATCCATGGGGCAAATGGAAGATATTTTGAATGAGCCTTCTGAATATGGTCTAAAACAAGCATTTAATGATTTTTATAAGTCAATTCAGGATATTAGTACAAGTTCAGAAAACGCATCTGCTCGTAAAGTTGCTCTAGAGCGTGCTGCGCATTTAGCAGATTCATTTAATTACATAAATGCGCAGCTAAAGGAAGTTCAGGGGAATTTAAAAAATGAATTACGTGTTGAAACTGATGAAATTAACTCCATCTTACGTCAAATAGCAGAAATTAATGAACAAATCCAAAAAGTTGAACCAAACGGTTACTTACCTAATGATTTGTATGATGCACGTGATAATTTAATTGATAAATTATCCGAATATGTTCCAATTGAAATTAACTACAATAAATCAGGCGGAAATGCTTTAGGCATTGCTGAAGGGTCAGTAGTAATTAAAATTAAAGGTACGGATACTACTCTTGTTAATGGGAATAAAGTTGCACAGTTACAAGCACAAGGGAGCACAGTAGATACTGATGGTAATATTACTGGAGTTGTCAGCGAACTATCTGAAGATTTAACGGAATTCCAAGCATTTACAGGTTTTGGTGTCTCAAATTTAGTTAATGTAGAAGATGCAAAACATTTACAGCCAAATCAATTTGGAGCAAAAGTAATCGATGTAGCTCAGTTGAAAAGTGGTAACGGAAAGATGATTTCACTTGCTCATTCATATGGCTATCAAGATGGTACAAATACTGTACCAAAGGGTGATTATCCAAACACACTACAAGATATAAGTAAACTCGCTAAAGCATTTGTAAGTGCGTTTAATCAGATACACAACACGGGGTATGTTTTAAATAGTAACGATCATCCTGACAAAGACTTTTTTGCAATAGACGGAGATGGAAAGGTAACGGTTAATATCACAGATCCATCACAAATTGCAGCATCTACTGCACCTGGTGAAGAAGGAAACGGTAAATTAGCTATTATCTTATCAAACTTGCAAACAACTTCTTTAACAGATGGTAAAGAAATTGATTTAGGTAACGGAATTAAAGTTTCGTTAACCTTCACGAAAGATTTAGATGACTTAGAAGGTGCTACAACCCAATCATTCTATCAGGGGCTTATTGGTAAAATAGGTGTGAATGCTAGAGAAGCGGAGAATACGGCAGTTAGTTCCGCAACAAATCAACTAAGCATTAGCAATCGTCGTGCTTCAGTAAGTTCAGTATCTTTGGATGAAGAAATGACAAATATGATTATGTTCCAACAAGCGTACAATGCTTCAGCACGTATGGTAACAGTAGTAGACGAAACATTAGATAAAATTATCAACGGTATGGGCCGTGTAGGTATATAGGAGGTTAGTTAAATGCGTATAACGCAATCAATGTTATCAAGTAATATGCTACGTAATTTAAGTAATAGCTATAATAAAATGGGGAATCTTCAGCAACAAATTAGTTCAGGATCTAGACTTACACGTCCATCTGATGATCCTGTTGCGGCTATTAAAGGTATGGGATATCGCACAGATTTAGCGAAGAATACTCAATTCACACGTAATATGAATGAAGTAAACAGCTGGTTAGATACGACAGATGAATCACTTAGTCAAGTTGGTGAAGCTTTAAAACGTGTACAAGAGCTTGTTACTCAAGCAGCCAATGATACTAATACTGATGAAGATCGTCAAAAAACCAAAGCTGAAATTGACCAAATACGTCAACAAATTCGTGATGTTGCAAACACACAAAGTGGTGAAAAATACATTTTTAGTGGTACAAAAACATTAGAACCATTATTTACAGATACAACAGCCGGTGCTGGTGCAACTGATCCACTTCCGACTCTTAACGGTAATCAAGAGTCCGTTAAAATTGAAGTTTATAATGGTGTCACATTAGATGTAAATATCAATGGAAAAGATCTCTTTACAAATATCGATAAACTAATGCAGGATGTTCAAGTAGCATTAAACGATACAGATGCACTGAATGCCGGTACTACTTCTGGTACAGTTATTAGTAACTTATTAGGTGATATAAGCAAAGAGCAAAATTCAATATTAGAATCCCTTGCTGTAGTAGGGGCAAAACAAAACCGTGTAGATATGATGACAGACCGTCTTTCAGCGCAAGAAATAAATGTAACAAAACAAATGTCTAATAACGAAGATGTTGATTATGAAAAAGTTATTACACAATTAATTACAGAAGAGTCAATTCATAATGCAGCATTATCTGTTGGTGCAAAAATTATTCAACGTACATTAGTAGATTTCCTATAATAAAAACTTAGCCTAATGGCTCTCGCTATTCAGAGCGGGAGCTTTTTTAAAGGAGTGAAATTTTTATGAAGCTCGATCAAATTCAAATTCGTACAACGGATGCAAAAGTAGGACTTAATATTATTGACTCTGTACAATTGCTCAAGCAGCCTAGAGCCCAACAATATATTGAACAACCAGCAGCTATTTTACAAATCAATAGCGAGCCGGCTAAATTACTAATAGATTCATCTCAGGTATATCGAGATTTAGGACTATACACAAATCGTGAATCTATCCAGAAATTCGCAAATGAAGGTAAACAAAAGGGTCTTGAAGGCATTGGAAGACGAGCGAGAGAAGGACGTCAAATGATGGATATTGGCAAAAGAAAGGGTAGCATTATACCTTTAATTTCTAAAAATAATGCGAATCCGTCGCCTAAAAAGATAGGTATTACTTGGAAACCATCAGTCGGAGCAGTGAAAATAAAATATGTTCCTGATCAACTGGACATTAATATTACACGTCAAGATCCAAAAATTGATGTTCAAATTGGTAAAGTAGTACATGACTATACACCAGGTGATGTAACTGGGACAATGCTACAATATCCATCAGTAGAAACGACAGTCATTAAAGGAGAATAAAGATGCAAATTGAAACAAAATTTTTAGGCTCAGTAGAGATTAAAACAGAAAATATATTTACATTTGACCAAGGAATACCTGGTTTTGAAGAGTCAACAAAATTCGTCTTCTTACCATTAGATAAGGAATCACCATTCGGTATATTGCAATCGATTGAACAGGTTGAAGTTGGATTTGTCGTTGCCTTTCCATTCCTATTAAAAGACGATTATGCTTTCGATGTATCAGATACAGATAAAAAGGAATTACACGTTGAAGCGGCGTCAGATATCATCACATATTCAATCGTCACATTAAAAGATCCGTTTGAAAAATCAACATTAAATTTACTAGCGCCAGTACTTATTAATATTAAAGAAAAAATAGGTAAACAAATCGTCCTCCAAGACAATGAGAAATACCCTCTCCGCCATCCAATCGGTGCATTGGAAGGAAGTGCGAAATAATGTTAGTTCTGACACGCAAAACGGGTGAGTCAATTATGATTGGCGATAACATTGAGCTAAAAGTACTTACTGTTGAGGGAGACCATGTAAAATTAGGAATTGTCGCACCGAAGTCTATCAAAGTTCACCGTTCAGAGGTTTATCAAGCAATACAGGAACAAAATAAAGAAGCTGTAAATACCCCGAAACACTTATTAGCGCAATTATCAAAAAAAATTTTTTAAAAAATATGAAAAACTATTAAACATTTCAATAAAGGTACGATATAAGAAGTGTAAGGCAAGAGTAAGTGAAAACGAGCTACTAGCCGAGCAAAGTCCACAAGGATGTGGAACTAAAAACAATTTCAAGGAGGAATCTCACAATGAGAATTCAACACAACATTTCAGCTTTAAATACACACCGTAACTTAACTGCAAACAATGCAGCATCTTCAAAAAGCTTAGAAAAATTATCTTCAGGATACAAAATCAACCGCGCTGGCGATGACGCTGCAGGTCTTTCTATCTCTGAAAAAATGCGTGGACAAATCCGCGGTTTAGATATGGCTTCTAAAAACTCACAAGATGGTATTTCTTTAATCCAAACTACTGAGGGTGCATTAAACGAAGTACACTCAATTCTTCAACGTATGCGTGAATTAGCAGTTCAAGCATCAAATGATACAAACGTAGATGCTGACCGTAATGCAATCGGTGATGAGTTAGCTGAACTAGGTAAAGAAATCACTCGTATTAAGAGTACAACTGAGTTCAATACAATGACATTATTAGATGGTAAAACTGGTGATAATGGTAAAGTTAGCCTTCAAGTTGGTGCTAATAAAGATCAAGCTATGACAGTAGATTTCACTACAAAAGGTATTGATTTAACAGATGTTGAAACTAACGTGGGTAAATTAACTAAAACAGACGTATTAGACCATAAAACTGCTTCTGCATTAATTGAAACAATTAATACTGAACTAGAATCAGTTTCAGCTGGTCGTTCTTTACTAGGAGCGACTCAAAACCGTCTTGAACACACAATCAACAACTTAGGTGCTGCGTCTGAAAACTTATCAGCATCTGAATCACGTATCCGTGATACTGATATGGCTGCTGAAATGATGGCATTCACTAAAAACAACATTCTTACTCAAGCTGCTCAATCAATGCTTGCGCAAGCTAACCAACAACCACAAGGTGTTCTACAATTATTACAATAATTCTAGCAGCCTAACGGTTCGCCGTCCTTCCTTTGAAGGACGGTTTTTTTATAGGAAAATTTACTAAAGAGTGTAATTATCATTACAGAAAAACAATGCTAGACGGATAACTCAGCAAATTACCAAATATATAGTCACAGATATTAAACAGGCCTAAAAGCCTACCTGTTAATATTATGGAAAAGTTAGGGGTAATAATCGATCATCTATTTGAGCTTTAAAAATTGTAGAAACGGCTGCAAAAACAGAAATATTCAAACGTATACAGCATATGAGATGACATTGAACATAGAGGTGAACAAAATAACTAATTATTGTATATTCACTATCTTAAACACTTTCCAAATATAGATTGAATTATTTTGAAAATAATTAAAAATCAATATTTAAAGAGAAAATCCTTTGACAAAAAGTTGCCAAAGGATTCCGTCTAATTTATTAACTTTAATATAGAATCTGTATTTCTGATTACATTTTGAATTAAAAGTTCATTACCTTTTGATACGATTCCTTGTTTTACATAGTCCATCATTTCTATTGCAATATCTGGATCTCGAATAAGTGATTCAGATTTTTGAAGATTTTCATTTGTATTTCCGACGTTCTCATTGTGGTGTATTAGTGAATTATATTGTGCCCCGATTTTAACTAGGTTCTTAGTAACATATTCTACGGCGTTATCAATTTTACTAATTAAAGAATTAGCTTCATCATGAGAAGTAAGAGAAGTATCTTCGATTCCTAACTTTTTAGTGCTAATATCAACTGTATCAATTGTTAAACTTTGTCCGGTATTAGACCCTATTTGAATATATAATGGCCGTATTTCTCCTAAAATTTTTTGAGTGTTAAATTCTAAATTTTTGGATGTGTCATTGATAGATTCCATTAATTGCGTTAATTCTTGTTGTGCAGACTCACGATCTTCTGTTGTAAAAGTATCATTTGCAGCTTGTATAGCTAATTCACGCGCTCTAATTAAAGTAGAGTTGACACTTTGTAGACCTGAGTCAGTTGTTTCTAAAACTGACAGACCATTCTGCATGTTTTCTTGGGCACGTCCTAGCCCCCTTATTTGTGCGCGTAATGTTTCGGAAACACTTAACCCTGAAGAATTATTAGAAGCACGTATAATTTTATCTCCACCAGATAATTTCTCAAGTGTTTTAGTGATAGTAGATTGACTCTTTTGTATACGGTTATTTGCAAAAGTAGTCCATGATTTATCTTGAATCCTCAATTTATTCGCCTCCTTGTATAAATATTATCAATCGATAATAATATCGGCAAAATGCACTAATTTTTTTATATGGGCTGAAAATTTTTAAGATAACTCCGATATTATTATTAAGAAATTAGTGTACGTTAGGAGGAGTGAACAAAGTGCGAATTACGGCAAATACGCAAATAGACACAACCATTCAAGCTCCAAATGCAAAAACAGCATCAAAAGAAACAGCAACCGAAGTAGTACTACGGGATTCAAAAGATTCACAAAATGAACTGACAACTAAAGAAACATGTGAACGTGCAGTAAATAAATTAAATGAATTTATGGAAGTACATAACAAAAATTCTAAATTTGTCTTTCATGAAAAGTTAGATCGCTATTATGTACAGGTAGTGGACGCTGAAACAGAAGAAGTAGTCAAAGAAATCCCACCCAAAGAATTATTAGATGCGTATTATCAAATGCAAAAAAATTTTGGGAAAATTGTTGATGAAATAATTTAAGAGAATACTAGGAGGTAATTGGATATGGTAACTCGTGTAGGTGGACTAGCGTCCGGAATGGATATTGATAGTTTAGTTGAGAAATTAATGAATGCAGAACGTGTACCACTTAATAAGTTGAATCAAAAGAAGCAAACATATGAGTGGCAACGAGATGCATATCGTACTGTAAATTCAAAACTGAAAACATTCAGTGATTATTTGTTTGACAACTTTAGTTTAACTAGTAATTTTGCTAAAAAAAATTCTTCTGTAACTGGTACTAATAGTAGCAAAGTTTCAATCAGTGCGGGTTCAAGCGCTACAGGCTCATTAAATATACAGTCAATTAAGCAAATAGCGACTGCAGCGAGAGTAGATATTACAAATGTTGAGCATACTTCTAAACGCTACGCTGTTGGTAATGATAAGTTAACAGATATGGGTGTAACAGCCGGGGAATTTAACCTAACTGTTACTAAAACTGTAGATGGTGTAGCTACGACTACCAAAGAGGCTATTTTAATTGATGCAAATACGACAGTAGATAATTTAGTAGCACAATTCAAAGCTGCTGGGTTAGACACAACTAAATTCGATGTAAATACAGGGCAATTTAATATTGGAGGTACAAATGTCTCTTATAGTGCAGCTGATTTATCTAGTATTGATAAATTAAAAGAACTCGGATTTTCTACAACCAGTACTTCAAAGGCTTTACAAATAGAAACTGATGAAGGCAAAAAAGTGAATGCTAAAAAAGATGAACTTTTATCCACATTTAAATTAAACGTAGGGTCTTTTTCTGTTGAGACTAGTGAAGGTGCAAAAATAATTACAGTTGAAGCTGATGATACAATTGAAAGTTTTGTTAATCGTCTGAACTTAGAGGGTACTGGACTCAGAGCTTCTTTTAATGCTAGCTCAGGAAAGTTATCTATTACGGATAAAGAGGGTAAAGAAGTAAAAGCAACTTCAGATCTAGATTATCAAGAATTGGAGAAGCTAGGAATTAGCACTACTTCTTCTAAATCAACTACAGGATACTTTACAGATGAGAGTGTAGCAAAGGCTCCAACTGGATCAACTGCGTTAGGTCATTTAGGTTTAGAAGATGGTAGTTTCACATTAAATGTCATACAAGCTGATGGAAGTACAAAAAAAACAACAATTCAGTATAATAAAACAGATACAATTGATACATTTGTTAAACGCTTAAACGCTTCGGGTGCAGGAGTGACAGCATTATTCTCAAACGGAAAGATGTCTTTAAGTGCTAATAATACAGGTAAAGTAAATGATGGTAGTACAAATGAAATCCAAGTTGTTAACGATGGCACCGACAATGGTAAAAATTTATTTACTGCTTTAGGATTCAGTACTAATTCTGTAGGTTCTACGAAAGATGGTGTGGAAACATTTGACTTAGCTAGTACACATGGTCAAAATGCAGAGTATGCCATTAACGGCTTAGTTATGGAAAGCCAATCTAATACATTTAGTGTTTCAGGGTATAGTATTACGCTGAATGGTACGTTTAATGAAACCAGTATTAAAGATGATGGCAGTTTAGATGTTCCATCTACTGGAGGAGTAACAGTTTCATCGTCCAATGATATAGATGCTATGGTAGATAAGGTTAAGGAATTTGTGGCAAAATATAATGAGTTAATTGCCGGGCTAAATGATCAAGTAAAAGAAACAAAGTATCGTGATTATAAACCTTTAACTTCTGAACAGCGTAAGGAAATGTCTGAGAGTGAACAAAAACTTTGGGATGAAAAGGCAAAAAGTGGTTTACTTCGTAGTGATGCCATACTTCGTAACGGCCTATCTGATATGAGAAGTGCTATTTATGGACAAGTAGCAGGTTTGGGCGATAACGTTATCGATACAATGGCTGAAATGGGTATTACAACATCAAGTTCTTTCAATGATGGTGGAAAGTTGATTATTGATGAAGCAAAATTGCGTAAGGCTTTAACAGATGATCCAGATAAAGTTGTTCAAACTATTACGCAAAGTGGGAAAAAAGATGCAGCTGAGGGAGATACACGTGGTATTGTCCAACGTTTGCGCGAATCAATGACCCAATTTACTAAGAATATTGAAAGTAAAGCCGGTCGTTCAACTATGACTAATAATCAATATTCTATTGGTAAGAGTTTAATTGATACCGATAGCCGTATTACAGCATTAACAGCACGCTTGAAAGATATAGAGACACGTTATTGGAAACAATTCACAGCGATGGAGACGGCTATTAATAAAGCAAATACACAATCGGGTTATTTATCGCAATTTAGTGCGCAATAACTGGTATAATAGTAGTAAACATTTCGAAGGAGTTGTATGATTTTGGCAGCACAATCAGCACATCAAGCCTATAAACAAAATAGTGTGACGACGGCATCCCCTGGTGAGCTTACATTAATGCTTTATAATGGCTGCATTAAATTTTTGCATAAAAGCAAACAAGCTATTGAGGCAAAAGATATAGAAATGAGAAATTCGAATCTACTAAAAGCACAAGCGGTCATCTCTGAGTTAATGTCAACATTAAACATGGATATTGAGATTTCTAATCAAATGCTGAATTTATATGAATATATGAATCGTCGTTTAGTTGAAGCAAATATAAAAAATGATGTAGCGATTATTGATGAAGTTGAAGGATATGTTGTAGGATTCCGTGATACTTGGAAAGAAGTAATTCGTTTAAATCGTCAACAACAATTCACGGGGAATCAGATTTGATGGATAATGTACAGCAATTGTTAATTGCCTCAGAACAGCTTTACTCACACTTAACCAATTTGCCAGCTGATAAAGACCGTGATGCTTATATAGAAAAAATAGATACTCTTTTGGATGCTCGTGGAGCCATCATCGACGCTTTACAAGCAAATGATCCTAATGCATTGAATAATCATCCTCTTTTAAAGAATCTTCTTGAGTTGGATAAAGGAATTCAAGAACGTCTTTTGAAAGTGAAAAATTTAATTAAAACTGATATGCAGCAACTTCAAACAACTAAAACATCGGAGCAAAAGTACACGAATCCATATGCCTCTGTTCAAACTATGGATGGTATGTATTATGACCGAAAAAATTAATTTCAACCCTCCTCATCCAATGAGGAGGGTTTTATAATCGTTTATACCTATATATTTACCAATATAAACAATTTGTATATAATGAATTTTATATAAAAAGAGAAGGTGAGTTCTAATGAAATACAATCGCCTGGAGTCGTTTCGCCATATTCTTCAAGAGCCAGTTAAAGCTGATTTCCGTTTGTGTATGGATGGCAAAGAACAGGGTAAATTATCGAGTAAAGTCGACTGTTTGATTTTAGATATGAGTCCGAGTGGCTTGAAGTTATCGACATCATTAAATTTACCCGCGGAGAATTATATAATTCGAATGGAGTTGACGTTTATTCTTTATTCGAAGCCTATTCGTACTTTAGGTGAAGTTAAGTGGAAAAAATTTGATTATGGTTCATTTCTTTATGGTATTGATCTAGATGAAGATGAAGCGGTTGAAGAGATGATTATTTCAGAACTGAAAGCGAGACGACGTACCGAAGTAATTAAAAATAAAACGTCATCTGAGAATTAAGTGTTCAATATTTCGACAAATTTCTACGAATTCCCTAAAATTTTTAAAAGTTTTTTCCGGTTTAAGAAGGAGTTTTTAGGGAAATGTAGAATTAGTAAGACATGGTTGAAATAAAGGAGGAGTTTACATGCTAACATTTAACATTCGTGGTGAAAATATTGAGGTGACTCCAGCAATTCGAGAGTACGTTGAAAGCAAAATTCAAAAAATGGAGCGCTATTTCAACGAAGATTTCGAAGCAACTGCTAACGTTAACTTGAAGGTTTACAATGATAAGGCAACCAAAGTTGAAGTAACGATTCCTATGAAAAACCTAACATTACGTGCTGAAGAGCGCAATGCAGATCTATATTCTGCAATTGATTTAATTATTGGCAAACTTGAGCGACAAATTCGTAAACACAAAACAAAAGTGAATCGAAAATTCCGTGACCGTGAAGGTGTAGGCTATTACTTTGCTACAGTTCAATCATCGACAGCAACAGCTGTTGCTGAGGAAGAGGACGAATTAGCGATTGTGCGTACTAAACAGTTCTCATTAAAACCGATGGATCATGAGGAAGCTGTACTTCAAATGAACCTACTTGGTCACGATTTCTTCATCTTTACAGATGCAGAGACAGATGGTACGAACATCGTCTACAAACGTAGCGACGGTAAATATGGCTTAATTGAAACTAACTAACAAATTAATCTTTACACCCCTCGTTTAAAATGAGGGGTGTTTTTTTATAAAAAAAGATTTACATAAAAAAATGCACAAAATACCTTTTTATTCCAAATGAATATTTATATTGCAATATTTATTCCATGTAATAAAATAGGTATATATTAGTTCCAATGTATTATAAGATGAGGTGTGTTAGTGGTTAAAAAGTTTTGGCTGAATGAAATAAGCTTTACTTGGAAAGTTTTAGTACCTATGTTAATTGTCGTACTTTCTTTTTTTATACTTACTGCAGCTTACACATATTCGAATACAAAGAAAATACAATTACAGCTATTGGAAAAGGAACTTTCACTTGAAATTCAAAGTATTGAGAAACAATTTTCAAATGAGTTATTCCAGAAAAGATTGATTACAGAGCGAGTTGGTGAAAAAAAAGAAGTAGGAGCATACTTACAGAAAGTAAATGCACGTGATACTGCGAAATTTTATGACCTAAATAAGTCTGTACAAAAATTATTAGATGATGCCAAAAGCAACAATAGTCATATTGATCGCATGTGGATTTCTGATGTTGATGGAGAAATTGCTGTAGGGAATTCAGGACTGTTGGCTGAGGATTTGATTGGTATAAAAAAGCGGTATTGGTTTACACTAGCTAAAAAAAATGAAGGCGTTTTTTATACAAAGCCCTATCAAAATGAACGTACGAAAACGCGTACTATTAGCGTAATTTATCCAATTATTAAAAATGATAAGAGACTAGGCTATATAGGTATTGATATGGCGCTAAGAAATCTTTTGCCTACTGCAAAATCAAGTGGAATCACAGGCGAGAATATCGTTCTTTTTTCATCAGATGGTCAAATATTATTCGATGAAAATCGAATGTGGCCATTATTTAAAAACGAGCATATTCCTTTGAACGTAAGCTCTACTGTTCCAATTAATAGGGGCAAATATTATGTCGAATTACGCAAAGTAAGTAATAGTGATTGGGAAATGGGTGCTTACGTCCAAGAAGAGAAGGTTTTAGCACCTTTAAAGGATTTCCAAAAGAGAATTATTTTTTTCTGGTTTATTGCAATTGTTTTTTTACTTGTTGTGATTAAGGCTGTGATGTCCTACGCAATGAGAGATTTCAACTCCGTTGTAGACCAATTAAAGTATATTGAAAAGGGAGATTTTACAAAGAAAATCAATGTTCATAGTAGAGATGAAATAGGAAGAATAGCAGATGCAGCGGAATATATGGGTCAACAATTACATAAGCAGATGGAAATTTTGAATTTTCAAGCAAGCTTTGATATGCTAACAAAACTACCAAATCGTAGCTCCATTGAGCGTCGGATAGATGTCGGAATTCGTCATTGTCGCTTGCGAAATGAAGGAATGACTGTCGCTTTTATTGATGTAGATAATTTCAAAGAAGTAAACGATACTCATGGTCATGCTTTTGGTGATGAGTTATTAATTCAAGTTGGGCAACGAGTGCAAACGATGTTAAGTAAAAATAAATATTTAGGTCGCTTCGGTGGGGACGAATTTATACTATTACTTAAATCAAATTGTGAGGTAGCAACTCGACGTAAACTAAACGACATACTACAACTATTTAATGAACCATTCGATTTGAACGGTCATGATATATACGCCACTGCTTCTATAGGTGTTGCAAGATATCCGAGTGATAGCATAACAAGATCAGGTTTATTGGCGAAGGCAGATACGGCTCTTTTTGAAGCTAAAAAGCAGGGGCGAAACCGAATTGAATTTTTTCAAGGTGAGATGCAAGAGAGCTTTGAAAAGAAGATGCGTTTGGAGGCTGGGTTACGAACAGCACTTGAGAATAATGAGTTCGAGTTATTTTATCAACCGCAATTTAATTTCTCTTTAGGTTATATGGAAAGTGCAGAAGCCTTAATTCGTTGGAATCATCCAGAATGGGGAATGGTGTCACCTGATGAATTTATCCCTTTAGCGGAGAGTTCTGGTCATATACGTTCGATTGGTGCTTGGGTCATTGACGAAGGAATTAAGATGGCGAAGATGCTAAAGCAGCATTATCCGAGACTACATCACATTGGTTTAAATGTTAGTTCGGTGCAACTAAGAGAACGGAATTTTGTAGAGCAAGTAAAAACGGCGCTTGCAAAATATAATATTGAGCCTTCTTTAATTGAGTTAGAAATTACAGAATCTGTTGTCATCGATCGATTAGAGGAAACAATTGAAAAACTTTCAGCGTTAAAAGAACTAGGGATTGCTCTTGCTCTAGATGATTTTGGAACAGGTTATTCTTCACTCAATTATTTACGTCGCTTACCAATTGATCAAGTAAAGCTAGATCGCTCATTTATTCAAGAAATGGACGAGGACCCTAAAAAGGCAACAATGGTGCATTATATTATTGAAATGGCACATAGTTTAGGACTAAGAGTGGTGGCAGAAGGCGTTGAAACAGAGAAGCAAATGCAGATGTTAAATACGCTACAAGTGGACAAGGTGCAAGGGTATTTTTATAGTAGACCTATAACACAAGAAGGACTTTTCACATTTGTAGATGAAAAATATGGAGAAATTCAATTGTAAAATAACTACGGTTCATTTGCACTAAGCATCAAATCAGTGTTAAAATGAACTTTGAGACTATATGGGATGTGAAGATAAATGCTTGGCATATTAAATAAAGTTTTCGATTTTAATAAACGTGAAATTAAACACTTAACAAAAGTTGCAGATGCAGTTGAGGCGTTTGCTGGACAAATAGAGAAATTATCTGATGAAGAATTGAAAGCAAAAACAGAAGAATTTAAAGAACGCTATGCGAATGGTGAAGATTTAGATTCGCTTCGTCCTGAGGCATTTGCCGTTGTTCGTGAAGGAGCTCGCCGTGTTTTAGGTATGTTCCCATTCCGCGTACAGCTTATGGGGGGAGGTACTCTTCATGAAGGTAATATCGCAGAGATGAAAACTGGTGAAGGTAAAACGTTAACTTCTACTTTACCTGTTTACTTAAATGCGATTACTGGTAAAGGTGTACACGTGATTACGGTCAACGAATACCTTGCAAGTCGTGATGCTTCACAAATGGGTGAACTTTATGAATTCCTTGGTTTAACTGTAGGGTTGAACTTAAATAGTTTAACTAAAGATGAAAAGCGTGAAGCATATAATTGTGATATTACTTACAGTACTAATAATGAATTAGGGTTCGATTACTTACGTGACAACATGGTTCTTTATAAAGAAGAACGTGTGCAACGTCCACTTTTCTATGCTGTAATTGATGAAATTGACTCCATCTTAATTGATGAAGCACGGACACCGTTGATTATTTCTGGACAAGCTGCGAAATCAGCTCAACTGTACAAACAATCAAATGCATTCGTACGTACATTAAAAATAGAAGAAGACTATACGTATGAAGAACAGACAAAAGGTGTTACGTTAACAGAGCAAGGTATTGAAAAAGCTGAAGGTGCATTCAATATCGACAACCTTTTTGATCTAACACATGTCGGTTTAAACCATGCAATTAACCAATCGTTAAAAGCACATGCTTCAATGCATCTTGATGTAGACTATGTTGTTCAAGAAGGTGAAATTGTTATCGTTGACTCTTTCACAGGTCGTTTAATGGATGGTCGTCGTTATAGCGATGGTCTTCACCAAGCAATCGAGGCGAAAGAAGGTCTTGAGATTCAAAATGAATCCATGACAATGGCAACGATTACGTTCCAAAACTACTTCCGTATGTATGAAAAGTTGTCTGGTATGACAGGTACTGCGAAAACAGAAGAAGAGGAATTCCGTAACATTTACAATATGCAAGTTGTAACAATTCCTACAAATAAACCGATTGCTCGTGATGATCGTCCGGATTTAATTTACGCTTCAATGAAGGGTAAATTTGAAGCTGTTGCAGATGACATTGCAGAACGTCATAAAAACAAGCAACCAGTTCTAGTAGGAACAGTTGCAATTGAAACATCAGAATTAATCTCGCATTTACTTACAAAACGTGGCATTCCACATGAAGTATTAAATGCAAAAAACCATGAACGCGAAGCTGAAATTATTGCAGATGCCGGTTCAAAAGGTTCTGTTACAATTGCGACGAACATGGCTGGTCGTGGTACAGATATTAAATTAGCTGATGGAGTATTAGATATCGGCGGTTTAGCTGTAATTGGTACTGAACGTCATGAATCACGTCGTATTGATAATCAGTTACGTGGTCGTGCTGGTCGTCAAGGTGACCCTGGTGTGACTCAGTTCTATCTTTCTCTTGAAGATGAATTAATGCGTCGTTTCGGTTCTGATAACATGAAGAATATGATGACTAAACTAGGCATGGATGATTCTCAACCAATTCAATCTGGTATGGTATCTCGTGCTGTGGAATCTGCGCAAAAACGTGTTGAAGGTAATAACTTCGACTCTCGTAAGCGTTTATTACAATATGATGATGTTATGCGTCAACAACGTGAAATTATCTATAAAGAACGTTACGAAGTTCTTGAAACTGATAATATGCGCAATTTAGTTGAAACGATGATTGATGAAGTATTAGTAAACACAGTTAGCGCTTATACTTCAGCAGATTCGACAAATGATTGGAACTTAAAAGCAATAGAAGACTTCGTTGCAGCGAATTTATTACCTGAAGGGGTTATTACCGTTGAAGATTTACAAGGTAAATCAGTTGATGGTATTTTAGATGAAATTCGCGAAGAAATTAAAGCTCATTATGATGAGAAAGAGGCAGAACTTTCACCAGAGCGTATGCGTGAGTTTGAAAAAGTTATTTTACTTCGTGCAATTGACTCTAAATGGATCGATCATATCGATGCTATGGATCAATTACGTCAAGGTATCCATTTACGTGCATACGGTCAAACTGATCCACTTCGCGAATACCAACAAGAAGGTTTCGAAATGTTCGATGCTATGGTTGAAGCTATCCGTATAGATGTTTCAAAATATGCGATGAAAGCTGAAATCCGTAGTAATCTAGAACGTGAAGAGGTGGCGAAAGGCCAAGCTGTTAACCCTAAAGAAGACGGCGAAACAGTGAAGAAAAAACCAGTCCGCAGCAAGGATGCTAACATTGGTCGTAATGATTTATGTCCTTGTGGTAGCGGTAAAAAATATAAAAACTGTCACGGTGCAGTATAATAATGCCTAATTGTATGATTAAATGAATAGGTGGCAACTAACAAAACATGGGGGGATTTTATCCTCTCATGTTTTATGCCGTCCTAAGGGGAATCATGTAGGCGCAGATTATTGTGAAATAATCAAACCAAATTTGGAGGAATACAATCAATGTTTGAATTAGCAGACGTGCGTAACGAGTTAGACAATTCAGCTAAGAAATTAGCGGACTTCAGGGGGTCTCTTTGACTTAGAAAACAAAGAGGCACGAATACAAGAATTTGATGAATTAATGCTTGAACCAGAATTTTGGAACAATCAACAACAAGCACAAAATATTATTAATGAGTCAAAAGGCTTGAAAGAAATTGTGAATGAATATAAAGAATTAGAAGATACGCAAGAAAACTTAGAAATGACACTAGAACTATTACGTGAAGAACCTGATGAAGAATTACAAGAAGATTTAGGCGTTGAGTTAAAAGAGTTCGTAGCAAAATTAAAAGAATTTGAACTACAATTGTTATTAAGTGAACCTTATGATAAAAACAATGCAATCTTGGAACTTCACCCAGGAGCTGGTGGTACCGAGTCTCAAGATTGGGGTTCGATGTTATTACGTATGTATACTCGTTGGGCTGAAAAACGCGGCTTTAAAGTAGAAACAATGGATTATTTACCTGGTGATGAAGCTGGCATCAAGTCAGTTACATTAGCAATCAAAGGGCATAATGCATATGGCTATTTAAAAGCTGAAAAAGGCGTTCACCGTCTTGTACGTATTTCGCCATTCGATTCATCGGGTCGTCGCCATACTTCATTCGTATCATGTGATGTGATGCCTGAATTCAACGACGAAATTGAAATTGAAGTTCGTACCGAGGACTTGAAAATTGATACGTACCGTGCAACCGGTGCTGGTGGTCAGCATATTAACACAACTGACTCCGCTGTTCGTATTACACATTTACCAACAAATACAGTTGTTCAATGTCAGGCTGAACGTTCACAAATTAAGAACCGTGAAAAAGCAATGGGTATGTTAAAAGCTAAATTGTATCAATTGAAAATTGATGAACAACAAGCAGAATTGGATGAAATTCGTGGAGAACAAAAAGAAATTGGCTGGGGTAGTCAAATTCGTTCATACGTATTCCACCCATACTCAATGGTAAAAGACCACCGCACAAGTGCTGAAACAGGAAATGTGCAAAATGTTATGGACGGTGACATTGATCAATTTATCAATGCTTACTTACGTTCTAAACTTTAACTTCTTTCAGCAGAAGTCTCCCACCTCTATAGGTGGTGAGATGAATGCGGATTTAAGCTGCTTTTCAGCGGGTGTCCAAACACCCGCTGAAAGAAGTTAAAGCCTCCGGCGGATGTCACGGAATCGGAAAGGAGTTCTTTGTGCAAGCACAAAGCCGATTCCGGACACAATTATGCCGAGGCATAATTGATTTTAACTATGAAAAGCCATTCGACGGTGTAATTCGTTGAATGGCTTTTTTGCAAGTAAAAAGGGTATGCTTCTTACTTGCAATTTCTTATAAACGTAGTAAAATATAAAATAAGAACAAATGTTCTTATTTTGGAGGTGGAAGCATGTCGCGTATCCCAAATGAAGCTCTTGTAGTGCTTGAAACAGTTATTTACTTACCAATGGTACTTTCCATTTTAGAAAGAGACTGTAAAGCATTTGAACAAGGAACATTCAAATTGAAGCGGCCATATATCGATTTAGTGCATAAAGCGATGAAACAGGTGCAAAGTGAATTAAATGCAGCTCATCAATATTTGCAAAAAAACCGGCTTAAAATTATGCGAGGAAATCGTGATGAGTTATTTTCTGAATATATCTTTGTTTACAATAATACTGAAGAACATCGCAGGTATTCTAATATTCGATTACGTAACCGAGTAGAAGAACTGTTAACAATATATTTAACACAAGTCCAATTTAAAAAAGAGAAGGACGTTTAATCTCAAAACGTTGCTGTAAAAAGTATGCCATCGCTAGTTGAGTTCTCATTGTGATAACTGAAACGTCTACTTCTATATCTTGTCCGTTTTTAAACGAAACAAGACTTCTTGAAGGACCAGCGTCTTCAAAAAACTCAATTGCATGCATAGCAAACCAAACATTATAGTGCGAATTTGGCGATAAAGTGGGCATGAAAATACAAGGTGTACCATAATCATATGCAACAACAATGGGTAGTTTATGGCGTGCGCCAAGATATTCTTTTGACTTGTTAGTAGCAAGCTTAAAAGAAGTACCATAGTCAGAACAAGATTTATGGATTACTCGAGATGGTCTTGCATCTACAAGAAATTCCCTCTCCTTTTCAATTACTCTCGTGTAAATGCTATTACCCTCAAAAACTGGCATAAGTGCAAACGTACTAAAAGACAAAGTAAAATTAGATAATTTTGTAATTTTTTCTTCCAATCTATATTCCCCCTTTCGAAAATAATCGAAATTAGTATAATTTCACTATCATTTTAACTATAATTGGTATAAAGTGCAACGAATAAATGGAATATAACAATGAAAAACCCTAAATATTACCTAATATATAAAATAAGATTGCTTATTTATCTGAAATTTCTTATAATAGAAAAAAGGCATTCGAGGTGAGATCGTTGGATAAATATTATTCCTATACCGATTTTTTAAAAGCTCTTGGACGAACTGATAGCACGAATAATGCTGAGAAATTGTTGGATACGATCTATTTAGATTTGTTTTTAAGCCATGTACATCGTGCACAAACTGAAGAGTATCTATTAGCTTGTATTGACTTGGCTTTAGATGAAAGAAATGAAGTCGCCTTTTATCAATACGTACAAGAATTAGAGAAATTACAGACAACTATCGGATAAGCATTGTTAGACAATTATTGATTGATATAAGACATGCTAGTATAAGTTTTCAGCTTATACATAGAGAATTTATAACATAGCAAAATCGTTCCTTTATGGGGACGATTTTTTTATTGGATGAACTGTCGCGAAAGGGTGGGTAAGTAAAAAAAGTGTAAGTAACGTTAGAAGGGCTGATTTAATCTTGTTTTATTCTGAAGTTATCGTGGATAAAAAAAGAGGAAAATGCTAAATAACAAGTATCCTCAAAATATAATTATCGCCAAATCAATGAAACTATTTCGAAAAACGTATGTTCGCTTATTGCTCGATATTTCCAATTTGCTATGGTAAAATAAATGTAATTAGTAACAAGGAGGACGTGGCTATGGTTCAGGCATTTGATTTACATTCACCATACAAGCCAAATGGCGATCAGCCAGCAGCAATCGCAGAGCTTGTCGAAGGTGTCAGTAAAGGTAAACAACACCAAACCTTACTAGGAGCAACTGGTACGGGTAAAACATTTACAATTTCTAATGTTATTAAAGAAGTCAAAAAACCTACCCTTGTGATTGCGCATAATAAGACACTTGCGGGTCAATTATATAGTGAATTTAAAGAGTTTTTTCCAAATAATGCAGTAGAATATTTCGTTAGCTATTATGACTATTATCAGCCAGAAGCTTATGTACCTCAAACGGATACATATATCGAGAAGGACTCTAGTATTAATGATGAAATTGATAAGCTTCGACATTCTGCAACTTCGTCATTATTTGAAAGAGAAGATGTCATCGTCATCGCGTCTGTTTCTTGTATTTATGGTCTTGGTTCACCAGAAGAATATCGAGAAATGGTATTGTCTATCCGAACAGGAATGGACATAGAACGGAATCAATTGTTACGTAAACTAGTAGATATTCAATATGAACGCAATGATATTAATTTTACACGCGGAACATTTCGTGTACGTGGTGATGTTGTCGAAATTTTCCCGGTATCTCGAGATGAGAGATGCTTGCGTGTAGAATTTTTTGGTGATGAAGTAGAACGTATCCGTGAAGTCGATGCTTTAACAGGAGAAATTCTCGGCGAACGAGAGCATGTCGCCATCTTCCCAGCATCCCACTTCGTTACACGGGAAGAAAAGATGATAAAAGCTATCGAGAATATAAAAGTTGAATTGAAGGAACAGCTTGAGAAACTTCGTGAAGAAGATAAATTACTTGAGGCACAACGCTTAGAGCAAAGAACAAATTATGATTTAGAGATGATGAGTGAAATGGGCTTCTGTTCAGGTGTCGAAAACTATTCGCGTCATTTAACGCTAAGACCAGCAGGCGCAACACCTTACACATTATTAGATTACTTTCCAGAGGATTTTTTGTTAGTTGTGGACGAAAGTCATGTTACGCTACCTCAAGTTCGTGGAATGTATAATGGTGACCAAGCGCGCAAAGGCGTTTTAGTTGATCATGGATTCCGTTTACCATCAGCACTTGATAATAGACCGTTAAAATTTGAAGAATTTGAGAAACATGTTCATAACGCGATTTTCGTTTCTGCTACACCAGGACCTTATGAATTGGAACATACACCTGACATGGTAGAGCAAATTATTCGTCCGACTGGTCTACTTGATCCAGAAATTGAAGTACGTCCAATTGAAGGGCAGATTGATGATCTAATCCATGAAATTAATTTAAGGACTGAAAAAAATGAACGTGTATTAATCACAACTTTAACGAAAAAAATGTCTGAAGATTTAACGGATTATTTAAAAGAAATTGGGATCAAGGTACAGTATCTACACTCAGAAGTAAAAACGTTAGAGCGAATCGAAATAATTCGTGAATTACGTATGGGAACATACGACGTATTAATCGGCATTAACTTACTACGTGAAGGTATCGATATTCCAGAGGTATCTTTAGTAGCCATACTGGATGCAGACAAGGAAGGCTTCTTACGTTCAGAGCGTTCGCTTATCCAAACAATTGGACGAGCAGCACGTAATTCGAATGGTCACGTTCTAATGTATGCAGATCGTATGACGGATTCGATGACAAAAGCGATCGACGAAACGAATCGACGTCGTACAATCCAAGCAGCCTATAATGAGGAGCGCGGGATTACACCAAGAACTATTCAAAAGGAAATTCGCGATGTAATTAGAGCAACTCAGGCAGCAGAAGAACCAGAAACATACGTAACGAAAGTAATGAAGGGTAAAAAACTTACAAAGCAAGAAAGAGAAACGCTCTTATTATCTTTAGAAAAAGAAATGAAAGATGCCGCAAAAGCGCTCGACTTCGAACGTGCTGCAGAGCTTCGTGATACAATCCTGGAACTGAAAGCGGAAGGATGAAGGAATTGAAAAACCAAGAAATTATCGTTCAAGGTGCACGTGCAAATAATTTGAAAAATGTGGATGTGAAAATTCCGCGTGATAAGCTCGTTGTAATAACTGGCTTATCAGGTTCTGGAAAATCA
This sequence comes from Viridibacillus sp. NPDC096237, assembly GCF_050278625.1. Lineage (NCBI taxonomy): Bacteria > Bacillati > Bacillota > Bacilli > Caryophanales > Caryophanaceae > Viridibacillus > Viridibacillus sp. NPDC096237. The sequence continues at coordinate 54,112 of NZ_JBNNTI010000005.1, forward strand.
TCTCTCGCGTTCGATACGATTTATGCAGAAGGCCAAAGACGTTATGTGGAGTCTTTATCCGCATATGCTCGTCAATTTTTAGGTCAAATGGATAAGCCGGATGTTGATGCAATAGAAGGGCTATCGCCAGCTATTTCTATTGACCAAAAAACAACAAGCCGAAATCCACGCTCAACAGTTGGAACCGTCACAGAAATATATGACTACCTGCGCTTATTATATGCGCGTGTCGGCAAACCGATTTGCCCAAATCATGGTATAGAAATTACGTCGCAAACTGTGGAGCAAATGGTTGATCGTCTTGTGCAATTTCCTGAACGTACGAAAATGCAATTGTTGGCTCCAATGGTTGCAGGGCGTAAAGGGACACATGTGAAACTTCTTGAAGACTTGAAAAAGCAAGGGTATGTTCGAGTTCGTGTCGATGGAGAGTTGCGTGATTTAGATGATAATATTGAATTAGACAAAAATAAAAAACATAGTATTGAAGTGGTTATTGACCGTGTTGTATTAAAAGAAGGCGTAGAAGCTCGTTTGAGTGATTCCCTGGAGACGGCACTTAGATTGGCAGAAGGTCGTGTAATGGTTGATGTAATGGAGCATGAGGAACTACTATTCAGTGAGCATCACGCTTGCCCAATTTGTGGCTTTTCAATTGGAGAATTGGAACCGAGAATGTTCTCATTCAATAGTCCATTTGGTGCTTGTCAAAAATGTGATGGTTTAGGAACAAAATTAGAAGTCGATCCAACACTCGTTATTCCTGATTGGAGTCTCACATTAAATGACAATGCACTCGCACCTTGGGAACCAACGAGTTCACAATATTATCCTCAACTATTAAAAGCAGTTTGTGACCATTACGACATCGATATGGATATGCCGGTTGAAGAAATACCGAAAGATAAAATGGATAAGATTTTAAACGGCTCAGGCACGGATAAAATCCACTTCCATTATGAGAATGACTTCGGTAATGTTCGTGACCAAGATATTATTTTTGAAGGTGTCCTACGTAATATTGAAAGACGCTTTCGTGAAACGTCTTCTGATTATATACGCGAACAAATGGAAAAGTATATGGCACAGCAACACTGTCCGTCTTGTAAAGGATACCGCTTAAAAGCTGAGACATTGGCGGTAAAAGTTGATAGCAAACATATTGGAGAAGTGACGGAATACGCCATTAAGGACGCATACGTTTTCTTTTCGACTTTATCGCTCTCTGAGAAGGATATGCAAATTGCTCGCTTGATTTTAAGGGAAATTCTAGAACGTCTAGGGTTTCTTGTAAACGTTGGTCTCGATTATTTAACATTAAACCGTGCTGCGGGTACATTATCAGGTGGGGAAGCACAACGTATTCGCTTAGCAACTCAAATTGGCTCGCGCTTAACAGGGGTTCTGTATATTCTTGATGAGCCATCAATTGGCTTGCATCAAAGGGACAATGACCGTTTAATTGATACACTAAAAAATATGCGTGATATCGGTAACACTTTAATTGTAGTTGAGCATGATGAGGACACGATGCTAGCGGCAGATTATTTAATCGATGTTGGTCCGGGAGCTGGTGTACACGGTGGAGAAATCGTTGCTGCTGGAACACCTGCTCAAGTTATGAAAGATAAACATTCTTTAACTGGACAATATTTAAGTGGCAAAAAATTCATTCCGCTCCCAACAGAACGTCGTAAGCCAGACGGACGTTTTATTACTATAAAAGGTGCTAAAGAGAATAATTTAAAGAATGTCAAAGCTGAGATTCCGCTTGGCTTATTTATTGCTGTAACTGGAGTTTCAGGATCAGGAAAAAGTACGTTAATTAATGAAATTCTATATAAATCGCTAGCTCAAAAACTGAACCGTTCTAAGGTGAAGCCAGGTGAAGTGAAAGAAATTACAGGTATCGAACAACTTGAAAAGGTAATTGATATCGACCAATCTCCAATCGGTCGTACACCACGTTCAAACCCTGCGACATATACAAGTGTTTTCGATGATATTCGTGATGTTTTTGCTACAACGAATGAGGCGAAAGTTCGGGGATATAAAAAGGGACGCTTTAGCTTTAATGTCAAAGGTGGACGTTGTGAAGCTTGTCGTGGTGACGGGATTATTAAAATTGAAATGCATTTCTTACCTGATGTTTATGTACCATGTGAAGTGTGTCATGGTAAACGTTATAATCGCGAAACATTAGAAGTAAAATATAAAGATAAGAGTATTGCTGATGTTTTGAAAATGACCGTGGAAGACGCGGTCGAATTTTTCACGAACATCCCTAAAATTGCCCGTAAGTTACAAACGATAGTTGACGTTGGCTTAGGCTATATGGAACTTGGTCAGCCTGCTACAACCTTATCAGGTGGAGAAGCGCAGCGGATAAAATTAGCGTCTGAGTTGCATAAACGCTCAAATGGTAAGTCAATTTATATATTAGACGAACCAACAACTGGTTTACATGCAGAAGATATCGCCCGATTATTAAAAGTATTACAACGTTTAGTTGAAAGTGGTGATACGGTCTTAGTAATTGAACATAATCTGGATGTCATTAAAACAGCTGATTATTTAATTGATTTAGGTCCAGAAGGTGGAGATAAAGGTGGTATGATTATTGCGACTGGAACGCCTGAAGAGGTAATGAAAGTAAAAGAATCATACACAGGTCATTATTTAAAGCCGATTATCGAACGCGATCGAGCAAGGATGGATAAAGTATTGACAACTGCTACAAATAAGTAGAGACAAATTCTTTAGGTATGTGAAACTTTTTCCATAAACTTTCGTAAATAATAGTAATACGTAAAAGGAGGCCGAAAAATGCAAAGTGAGCGTAAACGCATTTTAACATTGCTTGAAAATGGCACCATTACAGCACAAGAGGCAATATTACTACTTGAAGCATTAGAAAAGAAAACAGCTACCCATACATCAGCTGGAGAGAATTTTTCAGGTTCCAGCCAAAATGAGGTGAATCATCAAGAAGAGCAAGTGCAATCTGAAAGAGAACAAAAACAAACAAATTACGAGGACTTTTTCGAGAAAAAAGAAGAACCAAACCAACAGTCAACTAAACAAAAATCAACTTCAGAACAAGAATTCTTTGATGAGATTAAACAAGATTTCTCACAATTTAGTACAAAATTTATGGACTTCATGAATACGGCTTTTACAAAAGTGAAAGATATTGATTTTGACTTTACATTTGGCGAAAAGAGCGCATTTGAACATCGGTTTGTTTTAGACAATACAGAATTTACACATATCAGTGTAGATATTCCGAATGGTCAACTTCAAATTAGACCTTCTACTGATGCAACCGTTCATGCAGAATGTCGTGTACGACCTACAATCGTTCGTTCAGGGGAAGATATAAAGAAGGAATTTCTCGATAAATTTATCTTCACGAATGATCAAGGGAAACTGCGTATTATTAGTGATTTGAAATCGATGCGTGTTGATATCGTACTTTACGTACCGAAAAGACAATACGAAGCAATTTCAGCAAACTTATTTATTGGTAGTTTTGTATTAACTGATTTGGATGTTAGTAAACTTAAAGTGAAAACAAAAAATGGTCTAATTGATTGTGAAAGATCTGCATTTAAGAGTGCTGATTTAGAAACTGCTAACGGTGCTATTAAAGTTAAGAATGTAGCTGGAGAAGACCTTGAAGCCGAGACGTTAAATGGTCAAGTGTATATTGATGGTGCTATTCGAGACATTGAAGCAAAATCCGTAAGTGGTCATGTTGTAGTGACTACTCGTGCAATCGATGCGACAAGAGTGAAGGCGCAAACTGTTGCAGGTGCTGTTGAACTTTATATTCCAAGTACACTGTCACTAGAAGGTGAAGTATCTTCTAATCTTGGTAAAATGGATGTTCGATTGGAGGATGTCCAATATCGCAATGAGCAGGAGCAATTTTTACAAAAATCGGTACGCTTCTCTAAAAAGTTACCGGATACTTCAACATTAACTATTGATGGTGAAACTAAAACAGGATCTGTCGTTGTTCGATATAATCCTTAATATGAAAAATTTTAGCGAAGGAGATTTGATCTCCTTCGTTTTTTTAATACAAATTTATGATTAATTCGCTATCACAGCAAATTTTTTTTGTAATAAGCTAAAATTGAAATTTCAATTTAATTGAAATGAAATTGTAATAGTAGACAGGCTATTCAATGATATAATAGCTTTATAATAGAGTTGGGCTTATAGAAAATAGGTGGTAAAAAAATGATCGAAATGAAGAATGTTTACAAGAAATATCCGAATGGAATTGTGGCGGCAAATGGATTAAGTATTAAGTTTAATCAAGGCGAATTTGCGTATATTGTAGGACCAAGTGGCGCTGGAAAGTCGACATTTATCAAAATGATGTATCGAGAAGAACGAGCTACATCAGGAGATGTTATCGTAAACGGTATGAATTTGACTACACTAAAAAACAAAGAAATACCTTATCTCCGTCGACAAATTGGCGTGGTGTTCCAAGATTTTAAATTGTTACCGATGTTGAATGTCTATGAAAATGTTGCATTTGCACTGGAAGTAATTGAAGAACAACCTGCTACAATACGTAAACGTGTTATGGAAGTGCTAGAGTTAGTAGGGTTAAAACATAAAGCTCGAATGTTTCCGAATGAACTATCTGGTGGGGAGCAACAACGCGTATCAATTGCGCGCTCGATTGTTAATGTGCCGAAAGTTGTCATTGCTGATGAGCCAACTGGGAACTTGGATCCTGAGACATCTTGGGATATTATGAATCTTTTTGAGGAAATAAATGCACGTGGAACAACAATTATTATGGCAACACATAATAAAGAAATTGTTAATACAATAAGACGTCGTGTTATCGCTATTGAGGGCGGATTGATTGTTCGTGATGAAAATGGAGGTAGTTACGGCTATGAAATTTAGAACTATAGGTCGCCATTTCCGTGAAAGTTTAAAATCAATAGGTCGTAACAGTTGGATGACAGTTGCTTCTGTCTCAGCAGTAACGGTTACGCTATTAATAGTTGGCGTATTTATCATGATAATGATGAACCTGAATAAAATTGCGACAGATTTAGAAAATGATGTCGAAATTAAAGTGCTTATTGATTTAGAAGCTGATAAAAAAGCTGAAGAAACTTTGCAGAAACAGATTAAAGAATTGTCAGGTGTAGACTCTTACAAATATTCAACAAAAGAAGATGAACTTAAACATCTTGTAAAAGACTTTGGTGAAGATTTAAGTCTATTTAAACAAAGTAACCCTTTACGCAATGTTATCTATGTAAAGGCTAGTGATCCGCAGAAAACGGCTACAGTAGCTGAAGGGATAGACAAGCTCGATAATACATATGAGGTATTATACGGAAAAGGCAAGATTGAAAAGCTATTCAAATTCTTAAACATTAGTAGAAATGTAGGAATTGGTTTAATCGTAGCATTGTTATTTACGGCAATGTTCCTGATCTCAAATACAATTAAAATTACAATTGTAGCGAGAAGAAAAGAAATAGAGATTATGAAATTAGTAGGGGCAACAAACTGGTTTGTACGTATTCCGTTTATTCTGGAAGGTATGTGGTTAGGTCTATTAGGTTCTATCATTCCTATTACGGTTGTGACCATTGCTTATGTGAAATTACATAGTGTATTGCAACCAAAATTACAAGGTGAAATGTTCCAGCTGTTAGATGTAACACCATTTATTATCGAAGTAGATTTATTAATTTTAATAATGGGTATATTTATCGGTGTTTGGGGAAGTTTCATGTCCGTACGTAAATTCTTAAAAGTATAAGTAAACGAGATATGTTAATAGAGAATGAGGAGGGTTAATTGTTGAATAAGCAGTTGAAAAATATTTTATATGCTATTACAGCTACAGTAACTTTATCATTAGTTGTCCAACCAATAGCGAATGCTGAATCACTAAACGATTTAAAGTCTAAACAGCAAAAATTAGATCAAAAGAAATCGAAACTTAATTCCAACATAAATAAAAAATCAAGCAAGATTAAGTACAACAAATCTAAGCAAGAAAAAATTATGAAACAAATCCAAAAGCTTGATAAAAAGATCAACAAAACGGATGAGAAAATTAGTATTGTAAAATCAACAATTGCTCAAACAACTAGTGAAATAGAAGATTTGCAAGCATCTATCAAAGAATTAGAAATTAAAATTGCAGAACGTGATGCATTATTGCAAGAACGAGCACGCGCCATTCAAGAGGGTGGCGGTTCAGTTAATTATGTTGACGTACTATTTGGTGCAAGTAGTTTTGTAGATTTAATTGACCGTTTTTCTGCAGTAAACACTTTATTAGATGCGGATCGTAAAATTTTGCAAGAACAAGCAGATGATAAAAAGAAATTAGAAGAGCAACAGAAGAAACTTGAAGAAAAACGTGCAAAACAAATCGACAATCGTGATCGATTAGAAGACCTTAAGAAATCTTTAGACTCACAAAAATCAAGTAAAAATAAGTTAATCGATGATTTAGAGAGAGAGCAATCGAAGCTTAAATCTCAAAAGAAATCACTTGAGAAAAAATATTCTGAAGCACTTAAAGTAAGTAAAAAAGTCCATAAAGAAATTCAAAATGAGCAAGCGCGTTTAGCCGAAAGAGCTCGTAAAGAAGCTATAGCAAAAGCAAAGGCTCAAGCTCAAGCGAAGGCTGCATCAAATTCTAGTGCTGGAACATCAAACGTTGCAAATGATGAAGAATCATCAAATGTTCCATCAGTATCTAGCGGTACATGGACAAGACCGACAAGTGGTAATTTTACTTCTGGTTTCGGCTGGCGTAATATAGGGGCGGGTCCGGAATTCCATTATGGAGTGGACATTGCTAATGCACAAGGAACACCAATCGTAGCAGCAGCAGATGGTATTGTCTTCCGTGCAAGTCCTCTATCCACTTACGGTAATGTCATTATGATGACACACTCAATTGATGGGAATACATTTACAACAGTATATGCACACTTAAGTGGTTATAAAGCAACGGCTGGACAATCTGTATCAAAAGGTGAAGTAATCGGTTATATGGGACAAACGGGTCGTGCATTCGGAAGTCACTTACACTTCGAGATTCATACAACAGCTTGGCAAGGACAAAAAGTAGGGGCAGTTAACCCACTTCGTTATATTTCATTCTAATCATGTTAAATAAAGGTCGTCTGGAAATCGGTTAAATTACCGACTACAGGCGACCTTTCTTCTAGGTATAAAAAATAAGTAAAGAAATAAAGCACTGTAAATATAATTTAATACTCCACCAATCTGTAAAAACAAAAATCTTGTAGTCTGTAATGACACCTATCGATATACGGTATAGGGTATGTTGAGAAAGTAGGTTTGAACATTGCCAGTAACAGAATGGTATACTATACGCGGAGTGACATTACCGACATCATGGGTTTCAGCTCTTATCGCGTTTACTTTGACTGGATTTATTCTATGGTGGCGTTATAGCAGAAAAAAAGCTAGTGTATATGCAGATCATGCCATATTTTTCATCCTAATTTGGAAATTTAGTGTGATTGTCACAGATTTGTCGTTAGTAATAAAACAACCTTTAATTATACTATTCTTTAACGGAGGAACTTAAGGTTTCTTCATAGCGGTTGTTGCAACATGCATTTCTATATTCCGTCAATTGAAAAAGAATGCATTTGTAGCTTCTCAATTACGTACATTAACAATGACTATTATTTTAACGCAAGGCGTGTATAAAAATTGCAATGATCATACAAAGTGACGGTCTCGCATGGCGAAGGTGGCTAACAGCTATGATCTTCATCATGTGGCTTCTTATTGCCTTAAAGAATGGTCTTGATCAAGCAATTTGGCGTAAGCAACTCATCGTTTTGTTTAACTGCACGCATACAATTAGCGCATTAATACAGCCATGTGGTTTTTGGCAGAAGTCATTAATGGTAACTTTTATATTTAGTTTGTTTTTGTTACTTGTCCATTTCTTAAAAGATAACAATCGTGAACAGATGGAGGCTTCTACATGAAGAAAAAAATATTTGCATTGCTACTAATTGCAGCGATGATTGGATTTGCTGTCACAAATTTTGTGAAAACAAAAGTCACTGAGGAGCAGAAAGTGGATATGAGATCAACAATTGTCGAGGACAAATTAGGTGTTAAAAATGGCTTAGCAGTTGGAGAATTGGCACCAGACTTTGAATTAGAAACGTTGGATGGAAAAAAAGTAAAGCTATCTGATTTTCAAGGGAAAAAGGTTATTTTAAATTTCTGGGCGACTTGGTGTCCTCCTTGTAAAGCAGAAATCCCTCATATGCAAAAGTATTACGAGAACTTTGCAAAAGAAGATAACTTTGAAATCGTGGCGGTCAACTTAACAAGTTATAAAGAAAGTATAAAATATGTGGAAAAGTTTGTTAAAACGTATGAGATGACATTTCCTGTATTATTAGATACTGAGGGTGAACAAATGAATGCATATGATATTCACATCATTCCAACGACTTACTTCCTAGATACAAAAGGAATTATTCAGAAGAAGGTAATAGGACCTGTGGATCAAGATAGTATGCAGGAAAGTGTTAAATCGTTAAATTAATAAAGAAAAAACCACTTTTTGATAGTGTTAATCCCTTCTATCCGTTCATAAACTGAATAGATATGAAAGGGGTAGACATGATGCGGAAATGTTGGGTTTTTCTTTTTTTTATAGTGTTGTTAGGGGCGACAGGGGTTTATGCAGTATCAAAAATGCAAGTATCAGAGCCTTCAAGTGCAAAAGTGAGTAAGCTAGATAAAATTGATGAAGCTTACAAACTAATTAGAAAGGAATCCGTGCATGAGACTTCTGAGGAACAGTTAGTTGAAGGGGCAATTAAAGGGATGGCGAGTTCACTGGGTGACCCATATAGCACCTATCACACAAAGGAAGAAGCTAGAATGCATAAGGAATCGTTGTCTGATTCTCGTGTTGGCATTGGAGCAGAAATCACATCTAGTGATGGACGATTTATTATTGTTTCACCGGTTAAGGCGTCTCCAGCTGAAAAGGCAGGATTAAAACCTTATGATGAAATTGTACAAGTAAATAAAGAACGATTAGAAGGTAAATCAATGGCACAGCTCTTAGCTCTTATTCAAGGCGAAGAGGGTACAACATTAAAAATGACTATTTTCAGACCATCAGAAGATCGTCATATTGTGGTTACAATGACTAGAGCAGCAATTTCTATGGAAACGGTGCATAGTGAAATTTTACAAGCTGATGATAATCTTCTAGGTTATGTGTCTATTTCATTATTTGGCGAAAAAACGGCTGAAGAATGGCAGAAGCATACGTCTTCTTTAATGAAACAAAAAATATCAGGTCTTATTATTGATGTTCGTAGCAATCCAGGTGGCTATTTACGTAGTGTTGAGCAAGTTATCGGAAGTTTAGTTAAACCAGGCTCTACATATGCTTTTATGCAAAATTCACAGGGTGAGCTTGGACCGTTAGTAACTGATGAGAAGAAAGCGAAGTTGACTTTTGATGCGCAATTGAAAAAGGTACCAATTGTATTACTTCAAGACGAAGGAAGTGCCTCTGCAAGTGAAGTTTTAAGTGGAGCATTGAAAGAGTTAGATCGAGCTACGATTGCGGGTGTGAAAAGTTTTGGCAAAGGTACGGTACAAGAAACTTGGCCATTATTAAATGGCGGAGAATTAAAGTTATCGACGCATAAATGGCTTACACCTGATAAGGAATGGATTCACGGTAAAGGAATAGAATCAACATTACATGTAGTTCAGGATGAGTTATATCATATGGAATTACCGCCATTAACAGGTAGCTTCCAAGAGGGCGATTTCAATGAGCAGGTCCGATATGTACAAGAAGTATTATCTAAAATGGGCTATAAACTAGAAAGAACAGATGGCTATTTCGATCGCCAAACAGCTGAAGCAGTTCTGTTATATAGAAAGACAAAAAAACTAGCACAAGAACCAATTATTAATGAATCATTCTTTTCAGCATTACATAAAGAAATGGTAGAATATAAGGATAGCAATGAAAACGACCATCAATTGCAAATGGCTATCGGGTATATGCTGAAAAACTTAAAATGATGATATAGTAACCAATTTATTTGTTAAAAGTAGCCAATAAAATAAGTATAGCCTTATCATTTTGAGAAAGGGCCTTACCTTTACAAGCTTTTTTATAAATATTTCACCCAAAATAGGCTCTAATTATGAAATATAATCCAAATACCACTACGTTTTCAAACAGTCGTTTGATACAATTAAGAAATAATCATACTACTAGATACACAACGGAAGGTGATGCGGAAAATGTACTTAGATATAATAGTTGAGCTTGTAAAAGGCATTGGCCGTTTCTTTTTAAACCCAATTCTATACATTGCCATTATTTTTGCCATATTACTAGGCTATCGACGCGTGATTAAAGAGCGTGAATCATTCAACACAAGAATTCGCTGGGGCTGGACAGAAACACTTTTCTTGTTAAAAGACGGATGGCTATTAGCACTAGGCATTTCGATAGTAAGTATTGCTATTGGATTAGTTATACCATTTGAATACTTAATATTATTCATTTGTGCAAGTATCATTTGTATTTTAACTTTTTATTATTATACAGCTTCAGCAGTTTATCCTTTCTTCATAGCTTTTGGTGTAATTTGGTATTTATATGCGAGTGATAAGTCTTTTGGTTTTTTGAAATGGACATTCTCTGGCGAATCAATGGACAACGGGCTATATGTTGTAATACCAGCATTTATCGGTTTACTTCTGTTAGCTGAAGGTATACTTATTTATAAACACGCAGCGAATTTTGCCTCACCTAGATTAGAAAAGTCTGAGCGTGGTATGCCGGCTACTACATATTTAGTGAAACGATTATGGCTACTCCCGATATTCTTCGTTATCCCAGGTGGATTAATACAAGAATATCTACCTTATTGGCCAAAATTTACGATGTTCAATTTAACGTTTTCAATAATATTAGTACCAGTAGTTATTGGATTTCAACAGCGCACACGTAAAACATTGCCGGTTCACTTTTATCCTCGAATGGGGAGAACAATTATCTTATTAGCCCTAATTGTGTTAATAGGAGCAGGTATTGCTTACAAGGTAACTGTTCTTGGCTTTATCGCTGTTTGTATCGCCGTATGTGGGCGCGTTTTAATTTCAATTATATATACTTGGACTGAGAGAAATGCAGGGTATGCGGTAACCCCACGCAATTCTGGTGTGGTCATAGCAGCTGTCTTACCAGGGTCACCTGCACAGGCGATGGGACTACAGGTAGGTGAATGTATCCGAAAAGTGAATGGCATTGAAGTGCAAAAAGAAGAAGAATTGTACGAGGCGTTGCAAATAAACGCTGCACATTGTCGTATTGAAGTATTAAATCATGAAGGCGAAGTTCGCTTGCGACAGCATGTTATTCATCGACATGATCATTATAAAATCGGTCTACTCGTTGTAAGGTAAAGGAGAAAAAATAGATTCTATGGTTACTAAAGTAATTTTAGCGCTGTTCATTCCAGGATTACTCGTCATATTATTTACACGCATCACATTTAGTCATTATGTAGCTTTAGTATTATCTGTTGCGCTTATAGCAGCTTCAGTTTATGCTGGCTTTACACATACAACATTTTTATTTGTCATTGATGCATTTTCATTAACCGTTGGCTTCTGGTATGCCACACGTATGATGAATCGTAATAAAGAACAATAAGAATACAAAAGAAAGCCCGAATTGTCGAATGAGACAACCGGGCTTTTGCTTTTTCAGGAAATGACCTGAACGGGATGTAAGCTACAAATGAGTAGTGTTTGTAAATATATTGCTCGAATGAGAGCGGGAAGAATAGTTGTTACAAATGAGTAACAGATGGAATGACTGTACTAGAATGGGAGTTATGAATAGATTCTCTCGCAAATGGGCGATACTCAAATGAGAGTTTCTTAACAGACAATTGATATCATCAACCTTCTTTATTGAACGAAAAGAGCCTATTGCTCCTTTACCAGAAAGAAAACAATAGGCTCTCAAAAATATACGAAAACCATCTCGTTCTCATCTTTCAAGCAAATGATGCTTGTAGGAATTGGCACAGTGTTCATACGTGAATCTGTTGCCGAGACTTCATAGGGCCTGTCCCTCAGTCTCTCTGGATAAGAAAGTAATGTTACTATTTAATTGTTGTAAGAATTATATATTACTATACACTGTGTTGAGTGAAAAGTCAAATAATTTTAAAGGGATTAAAAAAATAAACTATAAATTGATAAAATAGCAATAGCACCAATTACAACAATGATAACGTTAGCGCCAGCAAACGCGATAGCAAAAGCAGTTACTGTACCAACTAAGCCAAATAAAATATCGCCTTCTTTAATTAGTAATATTGCAGGGAAAATCATAGCACCTAATATTGCATAAGGTATGTTTTGTAAAATACCCGATATGATAGGGGGTAACTCTTTTCCTTCTAAAAAGGTTAAAGGAATTGCACGTGGAACATACGTTACAATTGCCATACCGATAAGCATCCACCAGTACCAAGAACCCATTACATAAAACCTCCTTTACTTTTCGCACGATTTGCATAAATGATTTCAACCGTTATTGAAGAAACCAGAGCAGCAACTAATAACGCCCAGCCGGTAGACAACATTTGAGTCCAATAGAAAAAGCAGTTAATAACCGCAGCGAGTAATGCAAGCATGACTACTTTGTGATTACCTTTCATAGAAGGAACTAAAAGTCCGACGAACATAGCATATAGAGCAATCCCCATAGCAACTTGTAAAAATGCTGGTAAATTTGCACCGATTAAGTGCCCGACTGCTGTGAAAACAACCCAACTCCCATATGCGATGAGCATAACACCTACACCAAATGAGGTAGGTAGTTTTTCTTCATTTCGTGTCGCAAGTACAGAGAATGATTCATCCGTTACCCAAAAAGCATAGATTGATTTTTTCCACTTTTTATCAGATTGCATCTTTTCATTCAGTGATGCCGTCATTAAAAAGTGACGGATATTGACGACAAAAGTATTAAGGACAATAAGTAAAGGATCTGTCCCTGTTGTTAATAAATTTAAAGTAATATACTGTGAAGCCCCAGCGTAAACGAATATACTCATAGCCGTTGCTTCAATCATTGACAGGCCGGCTGTTTTTGCGAGCAAGCCAAATGTCAGTGCAATTGGAAAGTAGCCGATCGCAATACTAGAACCTGCCTTCATACCTGCTGAAAAGCCGAGTTTTTTCATGTGTAGGTCCTCCGTTAAAATGTTTAATAAAGTATACAACTGTATGATAAAATATACAAGAGGTGAAATTAATGGAAGAAATAAGCCGTAATTTAGGGAAACAATTGAAGAAGGTCCGTCATCAACGCTCGCTTAGCTTAGATGATATGGCCAAGTTAACTGATGTCAGTAAAGGTCAATTAGCGCAAATGGAAAAAGGAGAATCTAATCCAACCGTGTCGACGATTTGGAAAATTGCGGCCGGTTTACGTATATCATTTTCAACATTATTACAACCACCGAAGGAGCAATTTATTAAAATAAGTGGCGCAGAAATTCCCTTTGTCACAGAAAATGAAGGAAGATATCGAGTATATTCAATTATTCCTTATGACCCAGAGCGTGGTTGGGAATTGTTTAAAGTAGAGATGGATCCTGGGTGTAGTCATAAGAGTGAAGCACATAATGATGGGGTAGAAGAAACGATCACCGCTATAAGAGGACAAGTAGTTGTCGAAGCTGGTGACATGAGTGAAACCTTAAATGTTGGTGAAACGCTCGTATTTAAGGGACATCAAAGCCATCAGTATACGAATACTGCGAATGAAGTGACTGTCCTACATTTTATTTTACAGTATAAACAGTAACTTATAGGGTAGCGCTCATTCCTCAGTTAGGATTTGAACAAGACGCTATTTTCTAGAGAGGAAGAAATATATGCCGGATTGGTTAACATTAGAAAATTTTCATACATTAGCAACAGAATATAGATTATTTGGAACGCTTCTTGGCATCTTACTACCGTTTATAGAAGCGTTTTTACCATTCCTCCCATTAGCTGCTTTCGTTGTCGCAAATGCCAGTGCATATGGGTTATGGATTGGTTTTCTACTCTCTTGGAGCGGAGCAGTATTAGGTTCTTATTGTGTATTTTTGGTCGTACGAAAGTATGGGCAAAGTCGATTATTGAACTTTGTGACAAATCGTGCTACGGTGAAAAGATTAATCCATTGGGTTGAAATGAAAGGGTTTACTCCCTTGTTTTTATTATTATGTTTTCCTTTTACACCATCAGCACTTGTCAATATTGTCGCAGGCTTATCCAGTTTAAAACGCCATCATTATTTATTTACAGTAATGGCTTCAAAACTTGTTATGATTTTCTTCATTAGTTGGATTGGCTCAGATTTAAGTGCACTAATAACAGATCCTATTCGTACTGGTATAATTGTAATATTGATCGGCGTTATGTGGTGGGGTGGGAAAAAGGTTGAAGGACATCTAAATGCTAAAGTAGAAGAAGATATGAGAAGCATCTCCCGAGCAAATAAAAAGTGAAGTAATTTGCCATTGCTCTATTTTTAATATAAAATAAGAACAGGTGTTCCTGTTGGATTTGAGATTAACATGTTTAACACAAATAATAAAAGTAGTCGTCATTGAAAGAGGAGGAGTTAGAATGTCACTGCGTATCGTTTCTGGAAGGTCAGGCTCTGGAAAATCAACGCTTATTCATCATGAAATAGTTGATATTATAAAGGAACAGTCGATAGGGGCACCAATATTCTTACTTGTTCCTGACCAAATGTCATTTTCTTCTGAATATGATTTAACACATCGCTACGGTGTATCAGGGCTTATACGGGCGCAAGTTACGACCTTTAAGCGTTTAGCGTGGCGCGTTCTGCAAGAAACTGGTGGTATTAGCCGACAAGAGATTAACGGCTTTGGCTATAGAATGCTCATCAAACGTTTACTAGAGGATAATAAAGAACAGTTTTCATTGTTCCGTCAAGCAGCTGGAAAACGAGGTTTTACAGATGAGATGGAAACGTTGCTAAAAGAATTTAATCGCTATAGTTTAGATAGCAATACATTAGAAGCGCTTATATCAGATTTTGAAGGTTTGAATGCACCACAGACATTGCGCGATAAGGCGCATGATCTGCAGTTATTATTGGCAGCTTTAGAAGAGCGGTTAGGTACTACATATATTGATAGTGAAGGTTACTTCCCTTTACTAACAGCACAGCTAAAGGATTCGGAAATGATCCAATCTGCAGATATTTATATTGACGGATTTACAGCATTCACGACACGAGAATTCGAACTAGTGCAAGAACTTTTAAAAGTAGCGCGTCGAGTTACTGTTGTCTTACCTATGGAATCAGATGCTGATGCAGAGGATGAACAGGCATTATTTTATCAATCTGCTCGGACAAGTGTGCGCTTAAAAGAATTAGCATTTGAAGAAGGTATTGAAGTAGAGCCAACTGTACATTGCCAAACAACACATCGTTTTCAAAAAAATGATTTAAAATTTATAGAAGAAAAATTTGATTCACATGATGATGCAATAAGTAATTATTCGGGTAATTTTGAGATTATTGAAGCAGCTAATCGCCGTGCTGAAGTACATGCAATTGCTAGAAAAATTAGGGGATCTATACAAAATGACTCCATTCGTTATCGTGAGATGGCTATTTTGTATCGTCAAGCAGATGTATATGATCCGTTATTTTCTACAATCTTCCCTCAATATGATATTCCGGTCTTTGTGAGTCAAAAAAAACCAATGCTTCATCATCCGTTAATAGAACTTAGTCGCTCGGCTCTGGAGGCTATCCAATCTGATTGGAAGTACGAGCCTATTTTCCGTGCAGTAAAAACGGATTTGTTTTTTCCAGTAGATGCAGACTTACAAGTTTGGCGGGAGCGAGCAGACCGTTTAGAAAACTTTGTTATAGCGCAAGGTATTTATGGTGAGCGCTGGTTTGATGAGGATCGCTGGTTATATAAAAAGTATCGTGGACTAGAATTTTTAACGAAAAACCAAACAGATGAAGAGCGTGCCTTCCAGCAAGAAATTGAAGCAGCTCGCGGTAAAGTTAGAGAACCTTTAAGAGAGTTAGAAAATGAATTAGCTAGCTGTCAAACGGGTCGCGATATTGCAACAGCTCTGTTTAATTTTATTGAGAATCTTTCAGTTTATGAAAAACTACAAGCTTTAAAAGATAAAGAAATAGACAAAGGTCAACTCTTAGCTGCAAGCGAACATGAACAGGCTTGGAATCAGTGGGTAGACGTACTAGATCAATTTGTCATGATGTTCGGTGAACAAGAAATGACACTAGAAGAAGCACTACATACGTTAGAAGAAGGTTTTGATACTTTAGAGTTTTCACGTATCCCACCATCATTAGACCAAGTGACGATTGCAACGGCAGACTTGTCTCGTTTAACAAATATGAAAGCTGTTTTCGTAATTGGTATGAATGAAGGTATATACCCGCAACGGATGGACCATGAAGGGCTGCTATCAGATTCAGAACGTGAATGGTTTATGCAGCTTGGAATGGAGCTCGCACCAACATCTAAAACAAGGTTGTTAGAAGAATCATTCATCACCTATCGTGCTTTAACAATGGCGTCTGATAAACTTGTTGTTAGTTATGCGATTGCAGATGAAGAAAGTAAAGCATTATTACCATCACTATATGTGAAGAAATTACAGCAACTTATTCCAAATACGCCATTTACAAGAGCGTTAATGGATCCAACTGAAGCTTTATCAGAGCTATCGGATCTCCCTTATATTAATCACCCTAATACGTCTTTAGCCTATTTAATGATGCAACTAAGACAAGTGGAGCATGGAAAAGAGCTAACACCTGAATGGCGTGCATTGAGGGCTTATTATGAAGAGGATCCTTATTGGTCAGATATTTTAGAGCGTCTAATGCGTCCATTAACAGTACTGAATAAAGCAGAGCAACTTACACCGGATATCACTGAAGCCTTATATGGCTCAACACTTACCTCTAGTGTTTCACGTATTGAGAAGTTTTATGGTTGTCCGTTTTCTCATTTTTCTACTTATGGATTACGACTTGAAGAGCGCGCGGAATATCGCCTTGAAACGCCGACAATCGGTGACTTATTCCATGCCGCATTAAAATGGATTTCTGAGGAAACACATGAGAAGAATATAAAATGGGGTCAGTTAAACCCAGAGCAGTGTGCTGGTTTAGCGAAAAGAGCGGTAGATAAGATTTCCCCACTATTATATCACCAAATATTAATGAGTACGTCTCGTTATAGATACATTCAACGAAAGTTAACATTAATCGTACAAAGAACGATGCTTTCTTTAAGTCAACATGCACGGGTATCAAATTTCAAACCGATTGCTTTAGAAGCCGCATTTGGACCAGGAGAACCCTTACCACCTCTGATGATTAAATTAGATGGAGGTAAGAAAATGCAAATGCGCGGTCGAATTGACCGTGTAGATGCTACAACAATCAGTGACAAACCGTATATTCGCGTTGTAGATTATAAATCTTCTGCAAAAAAACTAGATTTAAATGATGTATATTATGGTCTATCTTTACAAATGCTCACCTATTTAGATGTAGCTGTTGAAAACTCTGAGGCATGGTTACCATTGCATTCCGAAGCTGGTGGTGTGCTATATATTCATGTCCACAATCCGATGTTAAAGCCTCATGATAATTTGGATGGACCACAGGCAGAGATTGAACGATTGAAAGAATTTAAGATGAAAGGTCTTTTATTAGACGATAGAGAGACTTTGATTGATATGGATGAAGCGCTTGAAGAAGGGGGCCATTCACAAGTTGTACCCGTTTATGTGGGTAAAAAGGATGGTACTGTTTCTCCAAAAATGTCTTCTGTTATATCGACGCAAGATTTGGGACATCTACGAGATTTTGTACGTCACAAGCATCAGCAGGCTGGCGAGGGCATTTTAGCGGGACATACTGATATAAGTCCTTACCGAATGAAAACACGAACAGCTTGCGAGTATTGCTCATTTAAGAGCGTGTGTCAATTTGATACAACAGATGCAAAGCAACATTATCGATACTTACAACCAATCGGCAAAAAAGAAGATGTTATAGAGCAAATTCGAAAGGAGACTAGAGTAGATGATGACAATTCCTGTGAAGCCGACGACAGCAACTTGGACTGATGAGCAGTGGAAAGCAATTTGGACTACTGGTCAAGATACTTTAGTATCGGCTGCAGCGGGCTCAGGAAAAACCGCTGTATTGATCAATCGAATGATTGAAAAGGTTATCTCTACAGATAATCCAATCGATGTTGATGAATTATTAGTTGTAACATTTACAAATGCGTCTGCAGCTGAAATGCGTCATCGTATGGCCGAAGCGCTTGAAAAAGCAATTACTAATCAACCAGACTCAAAGCATCTTAGAAGACAATTAAGCTTGTTAAATAAAGCGCAAATTTCTACATTGCACTCATTCTGTTTAAATATTGTTCGACAATATGCTTATTTATTAGATATTGACCCTGGCTTCAGAATTGCAAACGATACAGAAGCGGCACTATTAAAAGATGATACTTTAGCTGAGGTATTAGAAGAAGCTTATAACAGTGACCAAGTTGACGATGTTTACCGTTTAGTAGACAGTTTCACATCCGATCGAGATGACCAAGCAATTGAGTCGTTAATTGATAAATTATATGATATGTCACGTGTTAATCCAGAGCCGATGAAATGGCTAGAATCCCTTCCAGATCAATATAATCTTGACGGTATTACATCAATTAATGAGTTGCCAATCAGTCATATAATTAAGCGTTCGGTTAGCCATGCTATTGAAGCTGCATATTCGCTTATTAAAGACATGCGAGAGCTAAGCTTAGAACCAAACGGACCTTCAGCTTATGGTGAAACAGCTGAGAAGGATTTTATTTTATTAACTGAGGCACGTGCATTTTTACATGAACGTTCGTGGGAAGAGGCGTACGAATATTTCCATGCCGTAAGCTGGGCGAGAATTTCTACGAAGAAAATGGATTGTGATTTAGAACTAAAAGCTTTAGCTCAAAACAAACGTAAGCAAGCAAAGGATTTATTTGACACGGCTAAAAAACAATATTTCACAAGACGACCAGATAGATTGCTAGAAGAGATTCGTCTAATGAAACCTATACTCGAAACACTAGTGAAAATTGCTGCAAGTTTCAGTCAAAAATATGCTGCAGCAAAAAACGAAAAAGGTCTTGTGGATTTCTCCGACTTAGAACATTTTGCTTTGCAAATTCTAACGGATGAAATAGATGGAAAACTTGTCCCATCAGCAGTAGCACTTAGCTTTCGAGAAAAATTTAATGAAGTACTTGTTGATGAATATCAAGATACCAACAAGCTTCAAGAAACCATTTTACAGCTTGTGAAAAGTGGTAGAGAAGCGGATGGCAATATGTTTATGGTTGGTGATGTGAAACAATCTATTTATCGTTTCCGATTAGCAGAGCCAACACTCTTTTTAAATAAATATCTGGCGTTTGAAGAAGAACCAACAGAAACAGGTATGAAAATTGACTTAAATGCGAATTTCAGAAGTCGACCAGAGGTTTTACACGGTACAAACTATGTTTTTTCACAAATTATGGGCGAAGAAGTCGGAGAGATTAATTATGACGAAGCTGCAGCGTTAAAGCCGCAAGCTCCTTATAATGAAAAAGAAGCGCCTATTGAATTGACCGTCCTATATACAGACCAATCAGAAGAGGAAGTCGCTGCGGAATCTGATGATAGTCAAGTGGAGGTAAGTTCAGAGCTGCAAGCTGAAGAAGAATTAAAAAAATCTCAACAAGAAGCACGCTACATAATCGCGAAAATTAAGCAATTAATGGATTCTGGACAAATGGTTTATGATACAAAGAAAGGCATAGAACGCCCTTTAGAATATCGTGATATTGTCATATTAATGCGCTCGATGACATGGTCGGGTGACCTAGCAGAAGAGTTTAAGCTGGCAGGTATTCCGTTGTATGCAGAGTTGTCTAAAGGGTATTTTGAAGCCCTTGAAGTAATGATAATGGTAAATACGTTAAGAATTATTGATAACCCATATCAAGATATTCCATTAGCATCTGTACTAAGAGCGCCATTTGTTGGTCTAACGGAGAATGAGTTAGCAAAAATTCGTTTAGCTGACCCGAAAGCACCTTTTTATGATGCGTTGAAGCAATTTGTACGCATCGAAGGGACTGGTCTAAAATCTAGTACTGCTGAAAAGTTACAACGTTTCCTACTGCAATATGAAGATTGGCGTGATTTAGCACGCAGGGGTTCTCTAGCAGACTTAATTTGGCGAGTATATATTGATACAAATTATTATGAAATGGTTGGTGCAATGCCTAATGGCAAGCAGCGTCAAGCAAATTTACGTGCTCTTCATGATCGTGCATTATCGTATGAAAAGACTTCATTCCGTGGGTTGTTCCGATTTTTGAGATTCGTAGATCGTATGCGACTACGTGGTGATGATTTAGGAACTGCGCGTGCTATTAGTGAAACGGAAAATGTTGTACGTTTAATGACGATTCACTCATCTAAAGGATTAGAGTTCCCTTATGTTTTTGTAGCAGGATTAGGCCGAGAGTTTAACAAAATGGATTTCAATTTACCTTATTTATTTGACCAACAATTTGGCTTAGCGGTGAAAATGATTGACCCTGAAAAACGTATTCAATATACTTCTCTACCATTCCTTGCAATGCAAGAGAAAAAGAAGCTTGAATTGAAGGCAGAAGAGATGCGCGTTCTTTATGTTGCAATGACGCGAGCAAAAGAACATCTTTATCTAGTAGGTACAGTGAAAAATTGGGATAAGACAAAAGCTGTCTGGGAA
The DNA here is from genome assembly GCF_050278625.1 of Viridibacillus sp. NPDC096237. Lineage (NCBI taxonomy): Bacteria > Bacillati > Bacillota > Bacilli > Caryophanales > Caryophanaceae > Viridibacillus > Viridibacillus sp. NPDC096237. The sequence goes on from NZ_JBNNTI010000005.1 coordinate 75,095, forward strand.
GACGCTCAACTATTAACTGCAGGTGAAATGCTACCTGATCATGTACGAGCATTAGCAAAAAGTTATTTAGATTGGATTGGTCCTGCTTTAGCAAGACACCCAGATTATGACCGATGTCTAAATGATGGAGATCAGATAGAGGTTAACGAATTATCAAGATGGAAAGTTCAAGTTATAGGTGCAGAGCATTTTAAAGCACCATTAGAAGTAGCTGGAATAGAAGAAGAGGTTGTTGTAGATGCCAAAAAATCTGCTCAAGTAGATGAGGGCTTATTAACAACTATTAAAAAGCGTTTTGATACAGCGTATGCATATGATAGAGCGATAGCAAAACGATCTAAAACTTCTGTTAGTGAACTAAAACGTCTGCAAACTTTAGAACAATTTGAGCAACCTGAACTTTTTTGGAATGCTCCTAAAAAACTGCAGCAAGTGTCGAAAAGACCAAGCTTTTTACAACAACGTTCGTTAACTGCAGCCGAAATTGGAACAGCTATGCATACGGTAATGCAACATATACCACAGCAAGGTTTGCATTCAATCGAGGAGGTTGATGTTTTTGTGCAAGGACTTGTTGACCGTCAACTCTTGACGAAAGAAGAGGGGACAGCTGTGCAGGCACCGAAAATTACAGGTTTCTTTTCTACACCTGCGGGGCAACGCTTTATGAATGCAGTGGAACTTTATCGAGAAACGCCATTTACTTTTAGTATTACTGATGAAGACGGTGATTCACAAATTGTACAAGGGATTGTAGATTGTCTGTTTAAAGAAGAAGATGGCAAGTGGATATTACTCGACTATAAAACAGACCGTATTAATGGAATGATGAAAACGGATGAAGGCTTACAGAAAGAGATGAAGGAACGTTACGATGTACAGTTGAAGCTTTATAAAAAGGCACTAGAAGAAACTTTAAGGATTACTGTTGCAGAAAAGTTAATTTATGCATTTGACGCACAGCGATCAATTGAATTATAGGAGGGTAAGTTTTTGAGATTAACACCAACACCTATGCAAAAAAGGATTGATACACTCGATATAATACGTGGTTTTAGTTTGCTAGGTATTCTTTTAGTAAATATGTTTGCATTTAGTACTCCTTTACCACATATTGATTTAAAAACTTGGTTTGAAACGCCAATAGATAAAGAATATCATCAGTGGCTAGATATTTTTGTGCAAAGTAGCTTTTATCCGCTATTTTCAATGTTATTTGGATATGGTCTCGCAATGCAATTTACGAAAGCAACAAATATAGGTGACAACTTCTATAAAATTGGATCGAAGCGTTTAGCGGTGTTATTTGGCATTGGTGTGTTACATGCCTTCCTTATTTGGTGGGGTGACATTTTAATGACTTATGCATTTTGTGGTTTCTTCTTACTAACCCTGTTACGTTTGAAACCAGTTTGGTTAATAACGATTGGTGGAGCGCTATATGGAATAGTACAGAGCTTCTTAGTAATGTTAATGGGATTATCATCATTTGTGGAAGATTCTGCTGATTTATCTGAGTTTGTGGATATAGCTGCTATTGAAAGTGCAATAGCAGCATACGGTTCTGGTTCATGGACAGAGGCTTTCATGCAACGTCTAGCAGATTTACAAGTACAGGCTTCTCCAGGGGTGTGGATAGGAGCATTGTTTATGATTTTACCTTATATGTTATTAGGAGCTGCTGCATCCAAATGGCAACTAGTTGAACGTGCAAAGGAAAAACGAGTATTTTGGATTATTTTAACTGCTATTACCATACCGGTTGGGGTAACCCTTAAAATGTTGCCATATAACTTAGAGCGTAATTTTTTCCTTGACTATGTCCAAGTTTCATTCGGTGGGCCGATACTTGCGATAGGTTATGCGGGTCTCATCGTCTTAATATGCCAAATTCCGCAATTTATAAAAATCTTGTCGCCTGTAGCAAAGGCAGGTCGTATGTCGATGACAATATATTTAATGCAATCTATTATCGGAACATTCATTTTCTATCACTATGGATTAGGATTATATGGTAAAATCGGTGTCGATACCGTTACTTGGTTAGCTGTGGGGATTTTTGTTCTGCAATTAGTATTTGCTGAGCTTTGGTTCCTTAAATTTAAGCAAGGGCCGGTTGAAGCAGTATGGAAACGATTAACTTACGGAAAAATGTTAGAGAAAAAAGAGGAAATTGGTCGATAATTAATGTATCATTGAAAAAAAAAGAAGGAGTGCCAATATTCATGAAAATTTTATCATTTCGTTATAACAATGTAGTAAGTTTTGGTCCGAAAGTAAAAAAAGAAGAAGCTGTATGGGATGTTTTAGCCATCCAACAAGCTCTTCAAGTACTACCTTCTTTCGCTACAACAATTGTAGAGGGAATGACAGCTGGTTTCGAGTTTGTAGAACAATCTCGTAAACTTGTAGAAGCTGCACTGAATTCAGAAAACCCAGAGCAATTTAAATATGCATTTACTGAAATTGAGTGGTTAGCACCAATTCCACGTACAACGAAAAATATTATTTGTGTTGGTAAAAACTATCAAGATCACGCCAAAGAAATGGGCGCTGAATCTGCTCCAGAAAATTTAATGATTTTCACTAAAGCACCAACTTCAATTGCTGCAGATGAACAAACGATTTCTGCACATGCAGACGTCACTTCATCACTTGACTATGAAGGTGAATTAGCAGTTGTTATTGGTAAAAAGGGTAAGAACATCCCTACTAAACTAGCATATGATTATGTATTTGGTTACACAATTGCTAATGACATTACTGCACGTGATTTACAAGCAAAACATAAGCAATTTTTCTTAGGGAAAAGCTTAGATGGTGCATGTCCAATGGGTCCATATTTAGTAACAAAAGATGAGATTCCAAATCCGGATTCTTTATCAATCGTTACAAAAGTGAATGATGAAATTCGTCAAAATGGTTCAACAAAAGATATGATCTTCACGATTGAAGAAATCATTTCTGAGATTTCTAGACTAGTAACTTTAGAGCCTGGTGACGTAATCTTAACGGGTACTCCAGCAGGTGTTGGTAAAGGTATGAATCCGCCAACATTCTTAGCATCTGGTGACGTAGTAAAAGTGTCAATCGAAGGTATTGGAACTCTAGTAAATCGCTTCGAATAATAAGCTTAATAGAAATTTATAGATATTATGACAGGCCGGTGGGGAATTTTCCATCGGTCTGTTATATTTGTATAGTTTACCACCTCATGATAGGATATAAATGATTATTAATACTATTTAAGGTGGGGTAATAATGGATTTTTTTGCAAATACTAATCTACACATTGCAACTTGGGTAATCGCAATTATCTTGTTCCTAGTTTCTGCTGCTATGCAAAGTGGTACTAAAGGACAAAAAGTAACGCATATGATTTTACGTGTATTCTATATTTTAATCATCATTACTGGTGGCGCATTATTCGCTGATGGTATGCATTATAATATGGGGATGCTTTATGGTTTTAAACTTATTGGTGGTATTCTAGTTATCGGTATGATGGAAATGGTTTTAGTGAGAAAAGCAAAAGGCAAACCAACAACTATGTTCTGGATCCTATTTGCAGTATTCTTATTAATTACTATGTTCCTAGGGTTTAAATTACCCATGGGTGTGCACTTCTTAGCTTAATAACTGGCATGATAAACAGCCACATGACGAATCTCGTTGTGTGGTTTTTTTATGTTTGGAAAGATGTTTTATTAATTGAGAAGTCGTTTGTAGGACGTGAATATTCTGCTAAATAACAATCGGCGTAGTTAGCGCAACAATCAATGAAGATAGTGCAACAATCATCGACTTTAGTGCAACAATCAAGGCGCTTAGCGCAACAATCAACGAAGTTAGCGCAACAATCGAATTTTTGAGGAATATTCACTTGCGAGGTGTCGTCGTTGTACGGGCCGCTTCAGCATTTAGAGTTAAATTCACATTTTTGTCGAATTTGTTCTGCTTTCGTTTGTTTTTAATGTTAAAGCGTAGCGGGGAGGGTGGGGGTTTGGTAAAATTATGTTGGACAGTTCTGCAGAGGAGGACTATAAGTGAACGTTGCAAAGTGGATTAGTACAGTAGTTGCGTCAGCGCTTTTGGCTACGACAATGGGGTTTGCACCTATTGCGAAGGCAGAGACTGAAGTGACGCATAATATTAAAGACGAAAGTATCTATGATCTCTTAGTGGATCGTTATTTTAATTCATCGGTCGAAAATGACTATAATGTAGATGCCCGAGATCAAAATGAATTTGCTGGTGGTGACCTTTCAGGGATTGCTACTAAGTTAAAGCATATTCAAGATATGGGTTTCACTGTTCTATCGATTGGGTCGATTTTTTCGACTGAATCTTATGATGGGAGTGCAGTTGTAGATTACAAAAATATTGATCGTCATTTTGGTACAGCAAAGGAATTTGAATCTTTGCTGGCTGATGTTCATAAAGGCAAGATGAAGCTAATGGTTGATTTTCCGTTAAGTAATGTTAGTAAAAATCACGTTTGGGCTACAGATAAAGCCAACTCAGATTGGTACGATACCGCTGATAACGGCCGTATTAATTGGAAAACAGAGAATCCTAAGGTACAAGAGGAATTAATCAATGCAGCAACTGATTTTGCAAAGAAGTACGATATCGATGGTATTCGCTTAACTAATTTAGGCAATAGTGATAAAGCATTTTTAAATGAAATGATTCAGTCATTGAAAAATACTAATAAAGATATCTATGTTATATCTTCAGAAGACAGCGATGCAAATTTTGATATGTCTGTAAATAAAGAGACTATTGATATTTATCAATCTATTTTCAAAAATGTCGATATAGATTCATCAAAAGTTGAACAGCCACTTGGCACAATGAAAAAAGGTGATGAAGAAAAACCTTCAGCTATTATGTTAGACAGTTTAAATAGCTCTCGTTTCACATTTGCTTCTGCAAATGAAAATATGTATCCACCGACGCGTATTAAAGTAGCGATGGCGGCAATGTTTACGTTACCTGGTGTACCAATAATGACATACGGTACAGAAATTGCACAAAATGGTAAACAAGCTCCTGAATCACATGCAGTATTTGATTTCAAAACGAAGGATGATATTGTTTCATATATTGGTGACGTTCAATCTGTTCGTAATAAATCAGAGACACTTCGTACTGGTGACTTTAAACTATTAGAGAATAAAGATGGCTATATTGTATTCGAACGTTCTTCTGATGATGAGCAGTGGATTGTTGTTGTGAACAACACAAAGAGTACTCAACATATCGATTTAGGTAAAGATATCATTGGAGAAAACAAAGAGCTACGTGGCTTATTTGAAAATGATATTGTACGTCCGAACGATGATGGTACGTATCGAGTAGTGGTTGATCGTGAAATTGTCGAACTCTATCAAGTAAAAGACCATAATGGCTTTAATGTTTCTTATATAATTTCACTAGGTTTTGTCTATGTACTATTCATAACATTTATCGTATTAGTTTTACGTAGAAGTAAAAAAAATCGAAAAGCAAAAAATGACTAAAATAAAATCCCTTAGAGAGTGTAAGTAATCTCTAAGGGATTTTGTATTTTAAGTTGTGGGGTGTTGATTTAAGAAGAAAATAGCTAATGTACCAGGACCTGCATGTGATGCAACGGAAGAACCGATTAAATGGATTTCGACGGCTTTAGGCTGGAATTTGTCCATAATCATGGCTTTCATCTCTTCAGCAGCAGCTAAATCATCTCCGTGACTAATGGCAATTACTTGATCACTTAAATGGTCACCTGTTTCTTCCATCTTGTCTAGGATGCGTTTCATTACTTTCTTACGTCCACGATGTTTTTCAATCGGAATGAGTTTACCATCTTCTACATGAAGTAATGGTTTAATACTTAGTAAGCCACCGATAAATGCGCTTGCTTTTGAAACGCGTCCACCACGTGCTAAATAATCTAAGTCTTCTACTGTAAAGAAGTGTTCCATATGTTGTGCGTTGAAACGAACTTTGTCTACCATTTCATCTATGCTTAAGCCGGCTTCACGAAGGCGAACAGCTTCCTTTACAACTAGACCGTATCCTAATGAAGCACACTTAGAATCAACGATCGTTAATTTTAAATCAGGGTATTGTTCTTTTACCTGTTGGTAGATCATTACAGCAGTGCTGTATGTACCAGATAATTCAGATGAGAAGGCTATATAAAGTCCTTCTTCACCTGATTTTGCTAGCTCTTCGAATAGTTCTAAAAATAATTCAGGAGAAGCTTGAGAAGTCTTTGGTTGTCCACCTTGACGGATAAATTCATATACTTTTAAGACTTCGACTCCGGTGACATCTGCATATTCTTGGTTGTTCATATGAACTCTTAAAGGGATTAGTGTGAGGTTATTTTCTTCATAAAAAGATTTAGGTAAATCAGAAGCGCTATCTGCATAGATTCTCACTTATATACCTCCTAGTGTAGTTTATTTTAAGTTTAGTCGGTCAATTAGGAGGTTAGCTATACCATCCTCATTGTTGGTTTGTGTTATTTCATTTGCAATGTTTTTGAGCTGGCCAATACCATTACCCATTGCAACGCCAATACCCGCATATTCTATCATTTCTAAGTCGTTGTCTTCGTCGCCAAATGCAATTATTCGATCACGAGGTATTTGTAGGTCTTTGGCAACATGTGATAGTCCGACAGCTTTATTTATGCCGCGACGAACGATTTCAATTACTTCCCAAGGGTCACCCCAGCGACGATGATCGATTAGCTCGGCTTTTGTATCAGCTAAATGTTGACGAATTAAGGGTACATTAGAAGAGCTAGCCTGAATTAAAAGGCTTGTAGGATTATCTTTTAAATAATCACGTAAAATACCTGTCGTTACTCTTGGTTCGCCCATAGTTAAAATATCTAAGATTTTTTGATCATGGTATTGAACATACACATCATCCATAACCTCAGCGATTAAATTTTCAATTTCATAATGGTTGATGGATTCCACTACATCTTTTACAACTGATAACTCTATTGGGCTATGAAGTGTTTGCCAAGAGGTGTTGGTTGGATGATGTACGAAGGCTCCATTAAAGTTGACGATTGGTGTATATAAACCTAATTCTTGATAGTATATTTTACTCGCACGATAGGGTCTTCCGGTTGCAATCATAACTTGATGACCTTCTTCTTTCGCCTGTAGCAAAGTGCGTTTTGTTTTCTCAGAAATAACTTTCTCGTCGGTTAAAAGTGTACCGTCTAAATCTAAAACAATTAAATGAGGTTGTACCATATGAAAAAACTCCTTTCCTACTATAATAGAGTGTATCGTTAATCTTACTTGTTCGTCAAAACTTTGTCACCGTGAATAATTTTTGTTACGATATTATTAGGATAAACTATCAAGGAGTGAATGCAGTGAAGGTTCAACAAGAACAGTGGGGTAAAATTCCGTTACTTCACATTTATGATGAAAAGACCGTAACATCAGCATCACCAGTTGTCATTTTTCTCCATGGCTTTATGAGTGCGAGTGAACATAATTTACACTATGCGTATAAACTAGTTGAAAGAGGCGTTCGAGTACTATTACCAGATGCATATTTGCATGGTGAGCGAGATGAAGGACTAGATGAAATTCAACTTAGTTTACGTTTTTGGGAAGTGGTCTTAACTTCAATTGAAGAAGTTGATTTTTTACATAAGCAGTTAATAGAAAGAGGTTTGCTGCCAGAAGGTAAAATTGGTTTAGCAGGAACTTCTATGGGTGGGATTGTTACATTAGGTTGCTTACGTGTTTACCCATGGATTCAAACAGCATCAGTTATGATGGGTGCACCTGGTTATGTGGAGCTTTCAAAAGCTCAGATGGCTCAGTTTGAAGAACGAGGTTTCAAAATTCCAATATCAGATGAAGAGCTTCAGAAAATGGTGCAAACACTTAGCTACTTTGATATATCAAAGCATCCTGAATCGATGGCTAACCGTCCAGTATTATTCTGGCACGGTAAGAAAGACCATATGGTTCCATTTACACCTGCATATCAATTTTATGAAAGTATACAAGCAGATTATGCAGACCACCCTGAAAATCTTGTTTTCATTGTTGATAAACAAGCAGGACATAAAGTATCACGTCCAGGGATGCTTGCTGCTACGAAATGGCTCGCAGACCATTTGGCATAAGTCGTTTCATTTGTTATGATGTATTAAACACTATGCAGAAAGGGGAAACACTATGGATGCAGATATGAAAGAAGTAATATATGGTGCTTTAGAAAATGTAATTGATCCTGAGTTAGGTATTGATATCGTGAACTTAGGTTTAGTATATGAAGTGGATTTATCTGAAGAAGGATTATGTGTAGTAACCATGACATTAACTTCAATGGGTTGCCCACTTGGTCCAGTTATTGTTGACCAAATCCGTACAGCTTTATTTGAATTACCTGAAATTAAAGAAGTCACTGTTGATATTGTATGGAATCCACCATGGAATAAAGACAATATGTCACGTTATGCAAAAATTGCTCTAGGTATTCGCTAATTTTATAAAGATAAAACCCGTTCAGACTGGAAAAGTCGAGCGGGTTTTTTTAATGACATGTATGGATATAATACCTGAGGTTAGTCAATTCTACAAATTTGAAGAGGACAGTTTTCACATTCACATTCATCTTTGAGGAATTGTAAATTGAGAATTGTGATTGTGCTCTTATCAAATGTAATAATGTTATTTTTCTTGAGGTCATTTAACATACGGTTAATGACTTCACGGCTAGTAGCACAGAGATTTGCTAGCTCATTATTGGTCAATTTATAGTTAATATGGATTGAACCATCATCCAACTTTTCACCATAAGTGTTTGCTAAACGTATCAGTGTAGAAAATAACGCACCCTTTTTTCCGTGTAACAATAAATCGCGAAGTCTAGATTGACTTTTCATATTTTGTAACTGTATCCAACGCAAACATGCAATCATCAATGAAGGTTCTTGACTAAGGTAGAGTTCAAGCATGTTGTTATCGATAGTTAAAATAGTAGTTGGCTCCATAGCTGTTGCTGTCGTTGAATTATAGTCTAAGGAACTAAAAATAGTACTTTCCCCGATTAAATTATTGCTACTACATATGCGAATCGTCAATTCTTTCCCACTTGCAGTTTCTTTTGAAATTCTCACCTTACCAGACACAACGAAAAAAACATCCTGGGTACGATCGCCTTCTAAGAATATAGGGGTGTCTTTGGCGAATTTGAGAACTGTACCATGTTCTTCGAAAAGTGAATGGAGCTTAGGTGGGATAGTTTCAATTTCCTCCAAAAAAATTCACAACCTCTTCTGTTTTCCCTAATTATAACATACAGCTTTCTTGTAATTGGGCATATTTAAATATATCAAATATTTCCAATATTAAGGTGATAAAAATTCGAATGTATAGAATTTTAATATGAAAAATATAATAGTCAAAAAAGGTCAAACAAATCGCTTTACTTTAAAAGGAGAACGATAATATAATGAAGTTAATCAAAAGGTCAAATAAGGTCAAATAAGGAGTGAACTATAATGCAAATGAATATGAATGATGCAGAGCAAAAAAGTCCACTTGAACAATTTGGACGTAATTTAGTAGAAGAAGTGAAAAATGGCAAAATGGATCCTGTTATTGGTCGTGACCAAGAAATCCGTAATGTCATTCGAATATTATCTCGTAAGACAAAAAACAACCCTGTATTAATCGGTGAACCGGGTGTTGGTAAAACAGCAATCGTTGAAGGGTTAGCACAAAGAATCGTAAAAAAAGACGTACCAGAAGGTTTAAAAGACCGCAAAATTTATGAGTTGGATATGAGTGCATTAATCGCTGGTGCCAAATATCGTGGGGAATTTGAAGAGCGCTTAAAAGGCGTATTAAAAGAAGTAAAAGAAAGTGAAGGGCAAATCATCCTTTTCATCGATGAAATTCATACAATCGTTGGGGCAGGTAAAACGGATGGTGCAATGGATGCTGGGAATATGCTAAAACCGATGTTAGCAAGAGGTGAGTTACATTGTATCGGTGCAACTACATTAGATGAATATCGTATGTATATCGAAAAGGATCCAGCACTTGAACGTCGTTTCCAACAAGTTTTAGTTCGTGAACCATCTGTAGAGGATACGATTTCTATATTACGTGGTTTAAAAGAACGTTTTGAACTGCATCATGCCGTGAAAATTCATGACCGAGCAATCGTTGCTGCTGCGGAATTATCAAATCGCTATTTAACTGAGCGTTTTATGCCAGATAAAGCAATTGATTTAATCGATGAAGCTTGTGCTATGATTCGAACAGAAATAGACTCCATGCCACAAGAATTAGATGAGGTAACACGTCGTACTATGCAGCTTAAAATTGAAGAACAAGCATTGATGAAAGAAAAGGATGAAGCTAGTAAAAAACGTCTTGTAGCACTTCGTGAGGAATTATCGGAGCTAAAAGACTCTTCTTCTAATATGCGTGAGCAATGGGAAGCCGAAAAATCTTCACTTCATGTTATCCAAGAAAAACGTGAAACACTTGATCGTTATCGTAGGGATTTAGAAGAAGCTGAAAATAATTATGATTTAAATAAAGCAGCAGTGCTCCGTCACGGCAAAATTCCTGAATTAGAAAAAGAATTAGTAGAACTTGAGCAAACTTTGCAACAAGGAAATGATCGTCTGCTCCGTGAAGATGTGACAGCTGAAGAAATTGCTTCAATTGTTTCAAGATGGACAGGTATTCCAGTAACAAAATTAGTTGAAGGTGAACGTGAAAAACTACTCAACTTAAAAGCTACTTTACAAGAGCGAGTAGTTGGGCAGGACGAAGCAGTTCAGCTAGTGACAGAAGCAGTTTGGAGAGCACGTGCAGGTATTCAAGATCCACAAAAACCAATCGGATCTTTCTTGTTCTTAGGACCAACAGGTGTAGGGAAAACCGAATTAGCAAAAGCATTAGCCGCTCAATTATTTGACTCAGAGGATCATTTCATTCGAATTGATATGTCTGAGTACATGGAAAAACATAGCGTATCACGCTTAGTAGGAGCACCTCCTGGCTATATCGGTTATGAAGAAGGCGGTCAATTGACAGAAGCTGTCCGTAGAAATCCATATGCAGTAGTGCTTTTAGATGAAATTGAAAAGGCGCATCCAGACGTTGCGAATATTTTATTGCAAATTTTAGATGATGGTCGTATTACCGATAGCCAAGGTCGTATGGTTAATTTCACAAATACCGTAATCATATTGACTTCTAATATAGGCTCAAGTTACTTACTAGATATGCCTAATAATAGTGAACATGCTGTTGAAGACCTAGTAATGGCCTCTTTAAAAGAGCATTTCAAACCAGAGTTATTAAATAGATTAGATGATATCGTTATGTTCCATTCATTAACAAATGAACATTTTTATCAAATCACTTGGAAGTACATTCAGTTATTAAAAAAACGAGTAGCTGAACAAGAAATTGAACTCCAAGTAGATGGAAATGTCATTGAGTGGGTAGTAGCAGAAGGAACAGACCCAACTTTTGGTGCAAGACCTTTAAGAAGATTTGTACAGCGATATATTGAAACGCTCGTTGCAAAAGAATTGCTAAAAGGGGATACAGTACCAGGGGATCGATTAGTCGTTTCAATGGAAGATGATAAAGTAACAATCCATAAAGAATCAGCGCAAGCATAAAAAAGAGTCTGAGCAACCTTTATATAAGGGTGCTCAGACTTTTTTAAAAGAAAAAACCCCGTCCAATCTATGGACAGGATTTTGATTATTGTTGGTGACCTACTTGTTTAGGTGATTCGTTTGGAATAATATTGCTAATAATAATTAAGAATACTGAGAAAACTACTGAAAGCCCTAATCCAAGATTTAAGTTAAATCCAACATTCTGAATTGAACTTACTACGTAGTTCAGTACAGAAACTAATAATGCTGACCACAAAAATAGCATAATATATCTCATTAATTTCACCTCTAACTAACTTTTTTACCTGTTCTATCATATCATATTGCCACATTTAAATAAAAGAATCTTTTCATTATTATGCCCCGTTATTTGGACAAAAATTGACGAAGTGTTGAAAAAATATAAATCTTTCGTTATAATTATTACCAGGTACTAATAATTGATAACAAAAGAAAAGAGGCGCTACTTCATGAACGCTGGAATAATAGGCTTAGGAAGATGTATCCCTAATCGTGTAGTCACAAATGCTGACTTAGAAAAAATGATGGATACATCGGATGAATGGATTCGCACTAGAACAGGAATCGAAGAACGAAGAATTGCATCAGATGAACATAACTCTTCTCATTTAGCTTTTGAAGCTGCAAAAAACGCAATAGCTAATGCTGGTATTTCGGCTGATCAAATCGGGCTTATTTTAGTTGCAACCGTAACACCTGACCGACCATTTCCGAGTGTAGCGTGTATGATACAAGACCAACTAGGTGCACATAATGCGGCTGCAATGGACTTGTCCGCTGCATGTGCAGGATTTATGTACGGCTTGGTAACGGCTAAGCAATTCATTGAATCTAATACATATGATTATGTATTAGTAGTAGGTGTTGAAAAGCTTTCAAAAATTACAAACTGGGAAGATCGAAATACTGCTGTCCTATTTGGTGATGGTGCATGTGCAGCTGTGATGGGTAAAGTATCTGATAATAGAGGGATTTTATCATTTGAGCTTGGTTCAGACGGCTCAGGCGGAAAACATTTATTCCAAAATGATGCAGGTCACATTGAGATGAATGGCCGTGAAGTATTCAAATTTGCGGTACGTCAAATGGGTGAATCAGCTTTAAATGTCATAGAGAAAGCGGGATATGCTAAGGAAGATGTTGATTTCCTAATTCCGCATCAAGCAAATATTCGAATTATGGAATCTGCAAGACAAAGACTAGGTTTGCCAGAGGAGAAAATGTCTACGGCTATTAAAAAATATGGCAATACATCATCTGCTTCAATCGGCAATGCATTAATAGAAGAACTAGAAGCCGGCAAAATTCAAGATGGCGATTTACTTGTGCTCGTTGGATTTGGTGGCGGCCTTACATGGGGCGCCGTTGCAATGCGCTGGGGAAAATAACAATATTAGAAAAGAGGGAGTTTTAAGAACATGACAAAACGTCGAGTAGTTGTTACAGGTATTGGTGCTGTGACACCTTTAGGAAATGATGTAGAAACAACATGGAAAGCGATTAAAGAAGGAAAAAGTGGTGTTGGCCCGTTAACACGTTTAGATGCTGAACAATTTCCTGCAAAAGTTGCTGCAGAAGTAAAAGATTTTGATATTGAAGCATATATTTCTCGAAAAGAAGCACGTAAGATGGATCGTTTTACACATTACGCATTAGCGGCGTCTATTATGGCTGTAAAAGATGCAGGGTTAGAAATAACTCCTGAAGTTGGTCTGCGTACAGGTGTTTGGATAGGTTCTGGAATTGGTGGAATGGAGACGTATGAACAACAATTCCGCAATTTCCTTGAAAAAGGACAACGTCGTGTTAGTCCATTTTTCGTACCAATGATGATTCCTGATATGGCTGCAGGTCAAGTATCTATCCACTTTGGTGCAAAAGCAATTAACTCATGTACAGTAACAGCATGTGCATCAGGTACAAACTCAATTGGTGACGCGTTTAAAGTTATTGAGCGTGGTGATGCAGATGTCATGATTACTGGAGGAGCAGAGGCGCCGATTACGAATATGGCGGTTGCAGGATTTTGCTCAAATACAGCACTTACGTTAAACCAAGATCCACAAACGGCATCTCGTCCATTCGATGCAAATCGCGATGGTTTTGTCATCGGAGAAGGATCGGGTATTGTTATTTTAGAAGAATACGAACATGCAGTAAAACGTGGTGCAAAAATTTATAGTGAAGTTGTAGGATACGGTTCAACTGGAGATGCACATCATATTACAGCACCTGCTCCTGAAGGGGAGGGTGCAGCTCGCTCTATGAAGCAAGCGATAGATGATGCTGGTATTGATGCAACAGAAATTGGTTATATCAATGCGCATGGTACGAGCACACCTTATAATGATTTATTTGAAACAAAAGCTGTAAAAACTGTTTTCGGAGAACATGCTTACAATTTAGCGATGAGTTCAACGAAGTCGATGACAGGTCATTTACTTGGAGCAGCTGGTGGGATTGAAGCAATCTTCTCAGTACTTGCATTAAAAGAAGGTATTTTACCGCCAACGATGAATCTAGAAACAACAGATCCTGAGTGCGATTTAGACTATGTTGCTAACAGAGCAAGAGAAAAAGAAATTACTTATGCGTTAAGTAATTCACTAGGTTTTGGTGGGCATAATGCTTCACTATTATTTAAAAAATATCAATAAGTAACGAATGACCACAGGGTGAATTTCCTGTGGTTTATTTATCTATAGAACTTTATTGTAATGTTATTAAATCAAATGAATACTGCAAGCGAATATAGTAAGTGAAATACTATTAATGGTTTTGAAAATCATATTTTCGCATAAAAATGACCTCGTTAGTTATAACGAAGTCATTTTTTCATATAGTATTAAAAACTAGAAAAGGAAATATGCAAATGCGCTTACTATTTTTCTTAACTTTTTATGGTCTTATTGTACTGAGTTCAACACATATGATTCTATATTTGAACTACCGAGCACTAGGTTATACATGGACAGCCGTTTTTATGTTTATTTTGCAAACAGTTGATTTCAAAATTTTCATCGGCTCAAGTATTGGACTAGTTATCGTCTATTTCTCCCAAGGCCCATCGCGTCTTCCATTTTCTTAATTGTTGCACTTGCAATAGCGTTTGCTTTTTCGGCGCCTGCATCGAAGATATCATCTAATTGTGGTGAATCGATTAACTCGTTAAAACGTTCTTGGATAGGTACTAGATGATTAATAACACTTTCAGCAACGCCTGCTTTGAATGCACCATAACCAAGCCCAGCGTATTTTGCTACAAGATTGTCAATGGATTCGTTTGTTAGTGCTGCTTCAATTGTTAGTAAGTTAGATACACCAGGTTTAGATTCAGTATTGAAAGCAACTACGCCTTCAGAATCTGTCACGGCAGATTTGATTTTCTTCTCAATCTCTTTTGGAGTATCTAGAAGGCGGATTGTTGCTTTTTTGTTTTCATCTGATTTACTCATTTTTTTGGTTGGCTCTTGTAGAGATTTAATACGAGCCCCGTTTTTTGGTAATTGTATAGTAGGAATCGTGAATACTTTACCGTAACGTTTATTGAAACGTTCAGCTAAGTCTCTTGTGATTTCTAAATGTTGTTTTTGGTCATCGCCAACTGGAACGATATCTGTGTTGTATAGAAGAATATCACCAGCCATTAGTGGTGGGTAAGTAAGTAAGCCAGCAGAAACCGCCTCTTTACCAGTTGATTTATCTTTGAATTGCGTCATGCGCTCAAGTTCACCGATGTAAGAAATACATTGTAACATCCATCCAGCTTGTGCATGTGCAGGTACCTCTGATTGAATAAATAGAGTTGATTTCTCTGGATCAATACCTGTTGCTAGATATGTTGCGGCAAGCGTGCGGATGCTGTTTCTAAGTTCTTTGCTATCTTGTGGCATTGTAATCGCGTGCTGATCTGCAATACAGAAGATACAATCGTATTCGTCTTGCATAGTTGCGAATTGTCTAAATGCACCAAGGTAGTTACCTAATGTAATTACACCTGTTGGTTGTACACCTGAAAAAATACGTTTCATAATTGAGTTCCTCCTTAGATAAAAAAACATCATGCGTCTCCTAATATAGGGACGAATGATGTTGAATCCGCGGTACCACCCAAGCTTGTCGATAAATCGACCACTCATCCTCGTAACGTGAGGTTAACGAACTGAGCTACTACAAACCGGTTCACAAAGTTAACTCGGAAGTCCATTCCATTTAGCATATCATCTGTTTGCACCAACCACAGACTCTCTTTACATACGACATAAATGTACTACTCTTCGTCTTCGTTTTTTTTAATGCTTTTTGTGATTATAATATAGCCGAAAGCTAAAAATCAAGTATTGGTCTACAGTTTACAAATAATAAAACATAAGGGCAATGAACATCATCATAATGGTAGCTCCACCAATTTGTAAAATACCCTTAAAGGGCATTGAAACAATTTGAGAAGGAGCTCTCATATCTTTAACATCCTCTAGTCTAGGATCTAACAATAACCTTACGCATACTAACTGTGAAAATATCAAAAAAGCCCGATGATAGTATATATGCTGTGAGTCCAACAAAAAGCACAATACCCCCTGCTACAAATGAGACATTAATGTAATCGATTAATTTCAAGCCTTTATATTGAAAAAGCATTATGAGTACGATTTGCACTAGATGTATCAATTCAAGCACAAGTTGTTAACCTATTAAAAGAGTTACAAGAAGAAAAAGGTTTAACCTATTTATTTATCGCGCATGATCTCTCTATGGTTAAATATATTTCGGATAGAATCGGTGTAATGTATTTTGGTAAACTAGTAGAGATTGCACCAGCAGAAGATCTTTACAAGTATCCTATGCACCCATATACACAATCACTATTATCGGCAATTCCACTGCCTGACCCTGATTATGAACGCAATCGTGTGCGTAAAACATACGATCCAAAATCGCATAATTATAAGGACGGAGAGAACGTGAAAATGCGTGAAGTACGTCCTGGACATTTCGTCTATTGTTCTGATACTGAATTTGCCGCGTTACAAAAAGAGTATGAAAGTAACTAATCATTATTATTAGCTAAATGCTGCCCCTTTAGTCAATGAAATTAGTTGACTAAAGGGGCAGTTTTGTATTTTGTCAAATTTGATTTGTGAAATCTAACTATAATTGAAACTTTTTTTGCAGTTCCGACGTATAATTAGTGTAAATATAATATACATTTTTTCAATATAGAGATTCTAAATGAGAATATTTATTTGAAAAAAAGGTTTACCATAATGTGTTTTTGGGGATACTACATATATACGAGTAGTGAAGTTGTCCAACCTTTACGGAGAAACTAAAAATGATAGAAAAAACGGTCATAACTTACATGGAAAATTTTCTTAATAGCATATATTCAAATTGGACAAAATGTTGTATAATATGCTTACAGTTCTTTTTTTAAAGTCATTCTAATTTAGGAATGTTATTATATTCGCTACACATTTTGAAAGGATGTGTTTTATATGATGGTGACATTATTTACTTCACCCAGTTGTACATCTTGTAGAAAAGCAAAAGCATGGTTAGAAGAACATGATATTCCATATACAGAACGAAATATTTTCGCTGAGCCTTTAAGCATAAGTGAAATAAAAGAAATTTTACGCATGACTGAGGATGGTACGGATGAAATCATCTCAACTCGCTCTAAAATTTTCCAAAAACTAAAAGTAGATGTAGAAACTTTACCATTACAACGTCTTTATGAGTTAATTCAAGAACATCCAGGACTTTTACGTCGTCCGATTATTTTAGATGAAAAACGTTTACAAGTAGGGTATAACGAAGATGAAATTCGTCGTTTCTTACCACGTAAAGTTCGTGCTTACCAATTACAAGAAGCACAGAAGATGGTTAACTAATTTTAAGTGCCATTTTCATGTGACTTATCTCGCTTAGAATAGTCAACAGTATGCATATATATAATAAGTATATTGATTAGTTTGGATTCATACGTACCCATTTCTTCAATATGTCTTCAGAGCCAGTTGTTGTTAAGTATCACACAACTGGCTCTTTTTATGTGTTAAAAAAAATGCATTATTTACGATATAAAAGGGACTAGTAAACCTATACATAGGACCGTTATAACTTGATTTACTAAATCTTGTCTACTACAATTCATATACTGTTGTAATTTTCCGAGTTATTTCCTTTCCATTTTCAACAAACTCATCATACAATAGTATTAGACACTGTATTATCAAGAAATTTTAAAGACTTGTTCATAAGTGGACTCGATGCATCTATTAGTATTGACCGAAGGGAGTTGTGTAATATGGACATCGAACGCATAAATGAGAATACACTCAAACTCTTCATTTCTTATCATGACATTGAAGAACGTGGATTCACGAAAGATGAAGTATGGTATAACCGGGAAAAAAGCGAAGAACTCTTCTGGTCTATGATGGATGAAATAAATGATGAAGAATATTTTGAAGTTGAAGGACCATTATGGATCCAAGTGATAGTTCAAGAGAATGGTCTAGAGTTAACTATCACACACGCTAAAATTTATAAGGACGGTCAGCATATCGAACCGCCCTTCGATATAGAAGATAAACACAGAATGATGTCATCTGCATTTGGTGGCGATGAGCCAAAAGTGCACGAATTTGACGATTTTGAAGATCTTGTAAATAGCACAATTGATGAAGATTCCGATTTTATTTTTAAATTACAGGAATTTGATGATATTATTCCTCTTGCAAAAAAAATACAAGAGACCGCCTTATACCATAATGCTTTATATGAATGGGAAGGCGGCTATTATTTGCACATCCGTTTTAATGAAGAGGTTTTACATGATGAGGCCGAAGACATCTTCAGTGTTATTACTGAATTTTCTACGGACGCAGATGTAACAATTCACATTCTTCAAGAATACGGTAAAGCATTAATGGAAAAAGACTGTTTTGATACTGTCATAAAGTATTTTTCTTAAATGACATTGAAAATCCCCCGAATCCGAGGGTACTGAAAAATTTACGTTTTTAAAATGTAATGTTCTTCAATAGTAAACACCGGCACTTTTTGTTCGATTTTGAACAGAAAGTGCCGGTGTTTTTTTGGTATTTCCCTTATTTTTCATTTAAGAGCTTCAAGATCCGTTTCAAATTCACCGCAAATATTGTTGTAGCTCCTTGAACTTCCAGGCCAAATTAACCCGCCGATTTTGCCAATGTCCGTCACCTTTTTCACCTGTTGTCACAACTGCCACTGTAATAATTCATTCATCACTCATCGCAATGTGCATTTTAAATGCAAAGAAAGAAGAATCGGCCGATTTATGTCCTAATCGCGCATCTGAATCCGAGGTGTAACTTAGTTGTCCGTCATAATCTTCGATGACGTTTAATTTCTCTTGTACGGCAGGGACTGAGCGACTTTGGATTGTGTTTCTACAATTTCCACGACTTGACGACAATAGTCTAATTCCTCTGTGATTTCATTTGAAGTTAGTTTTAATGGAAATTTTTATTTTATCATTATATAAAGAGGTAGGTGTGAATCGGAAAGAATGAAAAACTCAGAAAAACGATAAAACTAGTTGATTGGAGTGCAGGCGGCGACTCCTTGAGGAATTAGCGAACGTCTTGAGACCCCGCAGGAGAGTTAGCGACGAGGAGGCTCAAGGTTCGTCCCCAGGAAAGCATCTGCCGGAACGGAAATAAACGGCATCGAAGAAAAAGCCGGGGCTAAAATTCATTTTATGGACTTTTTCAGTGCCTTCCCGAATCCCAGGGGATTTTTCCCTTGCAATTTATCCTGTAAATTTATAGAATGGATAAAAATAGGAGGTGGTTGTATTTTAACTGCTATAACAACAAATAATGATCTATTTATACTTTCTACTACACATACGAGAGAAAACCTAAAACATTTAAGGCAAACCCTTAAGTTTTTCTGTCCACAATGTAAAGGAGAATTACAACTTCGAGTAGGGGATATTGTTATTCCTCATTTTGCTCACAAAAAGGATGCGAATTGTCTTCAATTATTTTCGGATGGAGAGTCGAAGGACCATTTAGAAGGTAAGCAACAACTTTATCATTTTTTTGAAACGAAAGGATTATCTGTTCAACTAGAGCCTTTTATAAAGGACTTGTCACAGCGACCGGATTTATTGGTAACAACTCAAAATGAGCAATATGCCATTGAATTTCAGTGTAGTAATATTCCTATTGAGATGGTACAAGCTCGTACGAAAGGCTATATGAATGCAAAGATAGTTCCGATATGGCTTCTTAAAACCCCTAATTTTAAGCAGCAAAAATCTACAAGTATTCAACTCATTCAACTCTCTCCATTTCGTCAACAATTTATCACACGTCATTCCCAGCATGGCACAACCCTTCTCACATACAATCCGACTACAGCAATGTTTATGTACTATTCACATTTACTATTTATACAAGGGTATAGTTTTATCGCTAAAGTACAACAGCTTCCGATTGCTCATCAGCATTTTCCGTTTCTACAATTAAAAGAGCCAACAAAAGAGGAATTTGGCCTGTATTGGCAAGTACATTTACATATTCGAAATCGCTTTTTACGTCAACGATTCTACTTAAGTAGAAAAGGAGTGCAGGATTTGCTCTTAAAAGGCTGTTACAGTGCGCGTATGGGGCTTGAACAATTACCTCTATTCATTGGCTTGCCTGTCCGAAATGCCCAGTATATCGATGTCTACATCTTAGAATGGCAAGCTTCTTTCTTCTTCTTCTTACAAGATTGTCAAAAGAGTATATTACAAGTGGATGATGAGCTTATTTCAATATTTATGAAGAATAATCAATTTTATTTTCATGATGAACGAGGTAAGGAAGCAATTCTTCACTATATTTCATTATTGAAAAAGTTGCATATTCATTCCATCCACTCTTCTACAAAAGAAGCTGAAATTTTACAATTGTTGCATAATGAATTCCTTGCAAAGTGTTATGAAAATTGAGAAAATAATATAGTGATTGTTTCTCAATGTATGTACAATAGGAGGTCATAGATTATGACAATGAAACCAGAAACAAAAGTATTAACAAGACAAGAGGTGCCTGTTGAACTTACTTGGCGTCTTGAAGATATCTTTGAGACAGACGAGGCTTGGGAAGCAGAGTTTAAAGAGATTAGTGCTTTAAGTGAAAATGCTGCATCTTATCAAGATACAATTGTAAACGGTGCACAGGCACTATTAGCAGCCCTTCAATACCGAGATAAATTATTTTCAAAATTAATGCGCCTTTATACTTATTCTCATATGCGCTTGGATCAAGATACAGCAAACAGCTTCTATCAAGCAATGGATAGTCGTTGTAAATCACTTTATGCGAAAGTTTCAACGGGTCTGTCATTTTTAACACCTGAAATTTTAGCATTAGATGAAAATATAATTGAACAATATATAGTTGAAAATGAAGAACTTCAACTTTACAGACAAGAATTACTTGAAATTAACATTGGGCGTCCACATATTCTGCCAGCAGAACAAGAGGCAATCCTTGCGCAGTTGTCAGAGGTAACGGGTGCATCGTCTGAAACATTTAGTACATTAAATAATGCTGATTTACAGTTCCCTACGATTGAAGATGAAAATGGTCATCAAGTTCAACTAACACATGGGAACTATACACATTTCTTAGAAAGCGGCGATCGTAAAGTACGTGAAGCAGCATTCCGCGCAATGTATAAAACATACGGAGAATTCCGTAACACATTTGCAACGACTCTTGCTGGTAATATTAAAGGTGATAACGTTAGTGCGCGTATTCGTAAATACGAATCTGCTCGTCAAGCTGCTATGGCGGCGAATCATATTCCAGAAAAAGTATATGATCAACTCATTTCGACAATTCATAAGTATTTACCGTTGATGCATCGTTATATTGCTTTGCGCAAAAAAGTATTGGGTGTTGAAGAACTTCATATGTGGGATATATATACACCACTTGTACAAGAATCAAAGGTAGATATGCCATATGAAGAAGCTAAAAGCAAAATGTTAAAAAGCTTTGAAGTGCTTGGTGATGAATATGTAAATATTGTTAAACAAGGTTTAGAGGATCGCTGGGTAGATGTACTTGAAAACAAAGGTAAACGAAGCGGTGCATATTCTTCTGGTGCATATGGTACGAATCCTTATGTCCTAATGAACTGGCAAAATAATCTAGATAATCTATTTACTCTTGTTCATGAATTTGGACATAGTGTCCATAGTTACTTCACTCGCAACAACCAGCCGTTCGTATACGGAAACTATTCTATTTTCGTTGCAGAAGTTGCATCCACTTGTAACGAAGAGTTATTAAACCATTATTTGTTAAATACGATTGAAGATCCACAACAACGTATTTATATACTGAATCACTGGTTAGAAGGATTCCGCGGTACAATTTTCCGCCAAACTATGTTTGCTGAATTTGAGCATATTATTCATCAGCTTGATCAAAATGGTGAAGCGTTAACAGCGGAAAAAATGACGGAAGTCTACTATAGTTTAAATAAACAATATTATGGAGACGACATTGTGGTAGATGAAGAGATTGGTCTAGAATGGGCACGTATCCCTCACTTCTACTACAATTACTATGTGTATCAATATGCAACAGGTAAGAGTGCAGCTACTGCGCTAAGTGCTCAAATCCTTGAAGAAGGACAACCTGCAGTAGATCGTTATATTAACAATTTCCTAAAAGCGGGATGTTCAGACTTCCCGATTGAAGTATTAAAAGCAGCGGGCGTTAATATGGAATCTGCTGAGCCAATCGAAGAAGCTTGCAAAGTATTTGAGAAAAACTTAGAGGAACTAGAAAAACTTCTTAACGTATAATAGTAAATGGTTAAAAAGCCGAGGAGAGAAATAATTTTCCTCGGCATTTTTAATTAGAAAACATTCCTTATGGGATAATCTGCAATGGTTAATATTTGAATGAAAACTTAAAAATAGTAATTTTAAGGCTCGACAAAACCATGTCAATTTTAAGTTTAAAATGCTTATTACTACATGCAAACGCTTTCCTTATGACAACTTTGTGAATTCAATTCTGAATCGTTGCTATATCAATTTTTCCATGCTAAAGTGTTAGATGTGAAATAAATCACAAACAAACATACACCCCTTTGTTTGAAACGTGAACATTTCTCCCATCCCCTTTGTGAAAAGAAGGCGTCTCTCGTAGAGGCGCCTCTTTTATTTTTTTATATTCTATTAACTGCTAACTATCATCTACATATTCACTAGACCTTACATATAATCAAAAAGACTTTTAATAGTTACATTAAGAAAGCTAGCAACGACTAAAAAGATCGTTACTAGCCTATATATAATATTTATTTTAAACGCCACAGCGATGATTCTTCATAATTGATGCGGTCGACTTTTTGTTGTAGCATTTTCTTTTTTAACTCTCGGTCAGCAGTTTGTTCAGTAATATTATAAATTGATGCTACTTCTTTAGTTGTTAATGTATGATACCGTTTAAATAATTCTTCTACTGATGGAGGCTGTTGACAAATAAGTTCACCGTCTAATAATTCTTCTAATATTTGTTCATAAACTTCATATGAATAATTTCCACTAACTTTTAAACCTTCATCTTCAATATTTTCATTAAAGAAAACGAAGCTTGGTACCTCTTCTACTTCCATCTCACGCGTAATGCATAAATCACTTTGAAATGCACGAGAAGCTTCTAACGATTGGAAGTCTGTTTGGAACTCTTGAATATCTAATTTAGCCTCTTTGGCTATTTCGACTAGGGTCGAGCATGAGCGAACGTTTTTCGTATTCAACAATACATATTCTTGTAATTTCATTAGGTAACGATAGCCAGCTTTTTTTCCTTGTAATTCAGCAGCCTTTACTGCGATTGAAGGAAGAACGGGATGAGAGACATCAATTTCTTCATATTCACTATTACAGCTATTTACACGTTGGCAAGCGACATTAAGCGAGGCTAATTCTGTACTAAGAACAAAGCGTAAAGTAAAGTACTGATTATAATTTACTTGAAGCTTACGGATAATTGCTTGTAAATCCCAACTGTCTGGAGCAAGTGGATCGACGAATACATAAAGCTCAATCGGTCTACTAAGAGTTGTAGTAGGTGAAGGCGGTGCCGGCATGAACTGAATAGTATTCACTCTAATACCTCCTCGTCGTTATCAGGTGAATTAATCATGTGGTGCGCTGTAAGGACGAGTCGTTTATAGTATATTTCTCGAATCTTTCCATCTAATCCAACTTCATCCATAGCATCAGCCATACATTCTAACCATGCTTGTGCACGTTCAGGTGTAATTTTGAAGTGCATGTGGCGGGCTCTCATCATTGGATGCCCATGTTCTTCTGTAAAAAGATTTGGACCACCTAAATATTGAGTTTGAAATTGAATTTGCTTGCGGGCTGTTTCAGTTAAATCATCAGGAAATATCGGCTTTAGCTTCGGATTTTTAGCGACTTTGGAGTAGAAAATCTTAATCATTTTTGATAGTGTTTCTTCGCCAATTTCCTCATAAGGAATAATAGGTTTTTGCGTCATTGATGATGCTCCTTTGCTTTAGCTGTAATTCTATTCTATCAACCTAAACGTTTTTTCTCAAACAAATCGATTAAATTACATTACTTTTTTCATATAGTTTAATAAAAAAGTCCGTAAAAGTGTATGATTACTGTAGAAAATCGTACTTTCAAAGAAACTAATTAAAAAAAGAATCGACATATTGGTAGCTTAAATGTCGATTCTTAGAATAAATTGATATGTAATTGTTCGACAGCTCCGGCATTTCTGTCATTATGCTTGATAGCTATTCATGATCTTATTCACATAGTTTGTCGTTTCTTTAAATGGTGGAACACCATTATATTTAGATACATTGCCAGGTCCTGCATTATATGCAGCTAACATTAGATTCATATTACCTCCGAATTTATCATACATTTGCTTCAAATACTTGGTGCCCCCCATAATGTTTTGTTCAGGGTCAAAAACATTAGAAACTCCAAGGAATTTGGCTGTACCTGGCATTAATTGCATAAGACCAGCCGCTCCGGCATGACTAACTACAGAGTTATTGAAATTAGATTCTTGTTTGATCACAGCTTTAATCATTTTTTCGGGAATTCCATAAGTTTCGGAAGCTTTTTTAATAATAGTATCATACTGCGTATTTGATGTAACACTAGTAGGACCCGGTGTATAGCCAGTTAATACTGGATTCAAAGGTGTCATACTATATGTATTATTAGCCACAGAAGTTGGTTTATAAATAGGTGAGGTACCGTTATAGTATAAGCTTGCAAGTTCGTTATTCGAGCTCGTTGTTGAAGCCCCCATTAAGCCGCTACCTAATAATGAAGCATAGTCAGTAGCATTTGAACTGTTCGAGCCTGCTACCGAGTTTGTTAAGCCAAGTAATTGGGACATGTTGCTTTGAGATGTTGATGAAGTCATCATTTCATTCATTAATTGTGTGAACATACTAGATGAAGAAGATGATGAATCATTTGTTGATAAGCTAGTCGATCCCATGGATTGCAATCCTTGAATTTCAAGGAGCGTTTTTAAAGTCGAGATATCCATCTATTAACCTCTTTTCTTATTGACGGCAGCCATGAAGCGAGCGATTTTTTTATCCGCTTCTCTAACTGGTATTGAATGTTTTGCTAAAAATTCCTCAAAAATTACTCTACCTGTCTCCTCATCAGTCACTTCAAATTCTAGTTCATAGTCATCTGTGTCCAAATAGCGAGAATGGTCAAATACGAGAAGTCCGCCATTATATTTTATTTCGGCACGCTTTGTAAAAAGTGTACCTAATAGTTGGAGATTAGCCGGATTAATTTGAAGTTTTTTTAATCGAGTATCTACTTCTTCTGACATTAGAGTAGCCCCATTTAGCACTTCATTTACTTGTTCTGAAGTTAATAAATCAGTTGTTTCCAATAATCCAATACCAGATGCTGGTTCTTTTAATGTGCATTCAAAGCGGTTTTGAACTTCTCGAATTCGAAGGCCACAACGTGCTTTCTTTAATTGAAAATCTGCTGTATCGAAATAATGATTCTTCTGTTCTTGAAAATCTTCATTTGGAATGGCAAAAGTAATACAAAGTGTTTCATATTCCTCTTTCGAAAGTAGGTTTTTAAATTCAATTTCTAGTTGTTGTGCCATGCCAATCACCCTCTCTTTTTATGAATTCGTATTAATTAATTATAGGTGAAGTATAGACGGCATTGCAATGATTGTCGAAATGGGAAAAAGCATAACAATTCTCTGAAAAAGTGGGTAGTATTGAGGCTTACTATGATAAAATGATAGGAGATTCACGGAAAGGAAGATAGGCTTTGCGTAAAACATATATAGTAGAAAATGGATTACAACTAGAAAAACAAATTCAATTGCAAATATGCGGAGAAACACCTGATTGTGAATGGCGAGCTGCAGGACAGGTTATTACTGATTCAGACGCCATGGCTTTTATCTATCTAATGGATGCTGGGGAAGACTACCATTACATAAAATTCCCGCAAACTATTTGGCCGCTATTAGTCAAAACATTACAATCTGATTTTGAACCATTATTAACCTGGGGCGATAAACAGACTGAATTGATCAACTTCCAGGATGAATTAAACGCACTTATATTTAATATTGAAGGAAATCATAATTATGGAGCAGACTTTTCAACAGCTGTTGAAGAAGCCTTTGCAGAAATATTGAACGAATCCCGAGAAGATTAGGGGGACTTATCATGGGACAATGGGATCGCTTTTTACAGCCCTATAAGCAAGCCGTAGATGAATTGAAAATTAAGCTAAAAGGAATGCGCGCACAGTTCGAAAAATCGAATGAAACGTCACCAATTGAATTTGTAACTGGTCGAGTGAAGCCACTTGCGAGTATTTATGACAAGACGTTAGAAAAAGGTCTAGTCTTTGAACCGTCAGATATGCTAGCACATGAGTTACAAGATATCGCAGGGGTACGTATAATGTGTCAATTCGTGGATGAAATTCCGACTGTTATTGAATTATTACGTCAGCGCAATGATTTAATAGTTGTAGAAGAAAGAGATTATATCACCAATGTTAAAGTTAGTGGATATCGCTCCTATCATATGATTGTTGAATATCCTGTTGCAACCATTCAAGGTGAGAAACGGATTTTAGCTGAAATTCAAATTAGAACACTTGCAATGAACTTCTGGGCATCTATTGAGCATTCATTGAACTATAAATATAAGGGGATTTTTCCGGAGGAAATAAAAAATCGTCTGCAAAGCGCAGCAGAGGCAGCGTTCCGCTTAGATGAGGAAATGTCTTTAATTCGCGAGGAGATACAGGAAGCTCAAAAGTATTTTACGGAATACAAGGAGGCTTCAAATCCAAAAGTTAGAGAGAATAATTCGAAGGGAGCTCATGAAAACCTATGAAATTTGCCGTTCAATCACGTAATGATCCACAATCAAATGAATTAATGGAAAGAGCCATCTCTTACTTAACTGACTTTGGTTTAGAAATAGATGAAGAAAAGCCAGACATTGTATTGTCGATTGGCGGAGATGGTACACTTCTACATGCATTTCATCGATATAGTCATATATTGTCGGATGTTGCATTTGTCGGTATTCATACAGGACATCTAGGTTTTTATGCTGACTGGAAGCCAATTGAAATTGAAAAATTGGTTATCTCCATAGCAAAGAGTGACTTTAAAGTAATCGATTATCCACTATTAGAAGTTGTGATTAATTATCAAAATTCAGATGACAATTACACCTATTTAGCTCTGAATGAATCTACGGTTAAATCCCCAGAAGTAACATTAGTGATGGACGTTGAATTAAATGGGCGCCCATTTGAACGCTTCCGTGGTGATGGTCTTTGTGTTTCTACACCTTCAGGAAGTACTGCTTATAATAAGGCACTTGGGGGCGCCATTTTACATCCATCAATAGAGGCAATTCAAGTGACTGAAATGGCTTCTATTAATAATCGCGTATTCCGTACAGTCGGGTCTTCACTAGTTTTACCGGCACATCATAATTGCGTGCTAAAGCCAGTAAAGGCAAAAGATTTTATGGTCACAGTCGATCATGTGCAATTATTGCATAAAAATGTAAAATCAATTCAGTACAAAGTAGCTAAAGAAAAGGTAAGATTTGCTCGTTTTAGAGCATTCCCGTTTTGGCAACGAGTGCATGACTCATTTATCGATAGTGATTTAAAATAAGATGAAAGATTTACGGTATCGCTTAACATTTAAAGTAGAGCAGGAACAACTTTTTAGAGATGCACTTGCTATGTGGGGAATTTCTAAGAGAGCGTTAACTGCTATAAAATTTCAAGGTGGACAACTTTTAGTAAATGATATAGAGCAAAATGTCCGTCATAGTCTAAAGCAGAATGATTTAGTCACAATTATTTTTCCGCCAGAAGAAATTAGTAAGGGTTTAGTTCCTGAAGATGGAAAACTTGAGGTTATCTTCGAAGATCATGAACTACTGGTCATTTCTAAACAGCCTTTTCAAAATACTATTCCTTCACATGACCATCCAAATGGCAGTGTTGCTAATTTTGTAGCTGCCCATTTGCAACAGCAAGATTTAGCTTCAACGGTGCATATTGTAACCCGTCTTGACCGTGATACATCAGGGATCATGTGTATTGCAAAGCATCGTCACGTTCATCATTTAATGAGTGAAGCTCAAAAGAAACATGAAATACATCGGACATATGAAGCGGTTGTACATGGTCATGTGGAGTCTGAGCAGCAAGAAATAATGGCTCCTATTGGGAGAAAAGACGGTAGTATAATTGAACGTGAAGTAAGAAGTGACGGACAATTTGCACACACCGATGTTGTTGTGTTAAAACGTTTAATCATAGGTGGAGAAGCCGTTACACATATTCGTTTAAAACTGCACACAGGACGTACACATCAAATTCGTGTACATATGGCATCTATTGGACATCCACTTGTAGGAGATACATTATACGGTGGACGTAGGGATGTAATAGATCGCCAAGCATTGCATTGTGTAGAGCTTCAATTATATCATCCGGTGTCGAAACAATATTATTGCTGGCATACGGGTTTGCCGAAAGATATGCAATCACTACTAATAGAATAATCGATAAGGTGCTTTTTATTAAAAAAGTACCTTGGGCTGTAGACAAACTCGAAAAAAACGAGTTTTCTACAGTCTTTTTATTTGTATACAGGATAGATCAGATTTTCCGAAGCTTACCGCGGGCGAGCGCCGAGCCGCTTCGTCGCTACGCTCCTGCAGGGTCTCGTCTGTCTCGCTATTCCCGCAGGAGTCGAGCGGACGCTTCTCCAAACCAATAAATACCAATAAAATGTTACCTTCTACTTTTCCATTGATTCATTCATTTTAATAGATGTTAGATTGTAGACAAACTGCGAAGAAATCCGGGTTTATCTACAGTCTTTTTATTTGTATAAAGGATAGATCAGGTTTTCCGAAGCATACCGCTCGCTTTCCGCGGGCGAGCGCCGAGCCGCTTTGTTGCTACGCTCCTGCAGGGTCTCGTCTGTCTCGCTATTCCCACAGGAGTCGAGTGGACGCTTCTTCAAACCAATAAAATGTTACCTTCTACTTTTCCATTGATTCATTCATTTTAATAGATGTTAGATTGTAGACAAACTGCGAAGAAATCCGGGTTTATCTACA
>NZ_JBNNTI010000005.1:104634-122219 GCF_050278625.1 Viridibacillus sp. NPDC096237
ACAGTCTTTTTATTTGTATACAGGATAGATCAGGTTTTCCGAAGCTTACCGCTCGCTTTCCGCGGGCGAGAGCCGAGCCGCTTCGTCGCTATGCTCTTGCAGGGTCTCGTCTGTCTCGCTATTCCCGCAGGAGTCGAGCGGACGCTTTTCCAAACCAATAAATACCAAAAAAATGTTACCTGCTACTTTTCTATTGACTCATGCATATTAATAGAAATTAGACTGTAGATAAACTACGAAGAAATTCGGGTTTATCTACAGTCTTTTTATTTGTATATAGGATAGATCAGGTTTTCCGAAGCTTACCGCTCGCTTTCCGCGGGCGAGAGCCGAGCCGCTTCGTCGCTATGCTCCTGCAGGGTCTCGTCTGTCTCGCTATTCCCGCAGGAGTCGAGCGGACGCTTCTCCAAACCAATAAATACCAATAAATACCAATAAAATGTTACCTTCTACTTTTCCATTGACTCTTACATTTTAATAATTGAAAGTAATTATAATCTTGAGGTGTTAAAATCGAGAACGCCACCAATTAAAGATAATTACAACTAAACAACTTATTCCACAAGATCATTTAGTTCGCAAATTGGACGCTGCTTATAAAACACGGCAAATACAAACTTCCTATTAGAAGCTAAAATCACTCTGGCCCTTCCTTATACACGTTCAAAAACAAAACAGGGATATTTTTAAAACACGAATATGTTTGATTCAATGACATATTTGGAAAGAGTATTTGGAAGAAGCAGAGCATCTTCGTCATACAAAGACAGTTAAAGAAATATATGCGTAACGTAAAATTGTAATGAGCGCAATCCAACTGCCTTTTGTCTTCGATGTAAGGTGCTTTTTATTAAAAAAGCCCCCATTATTGATTTCCCGGGAAATTTACAAACTCCATTTGTAAAAATGTATTGCTGAATGTTAGTATTAGGGGTGTTCAAGAGCAGAAAAAAATTTTTAAAAAAATAATTGCTCTTTTGAAGGTCTACACACTATTATAGTAAGGTGTTATTTTAACTGACTTAATGAGTCGAGAGGAGGGGACATGCATGATAGAAGAAACAAAGGAAAAAGATGAAGTACAATTCAATGAGGAACATCTACGTCAATTACTGGAGAATTCTGAGACAGATAATTTTCGTGAGGAATTTCTAGCACTTCATCCGTATGATCAGGCAAAGTTTTATGAGAAGGTGGGACCAGACATACGTCAGATTATCTATCAGTATCTCTCCCCTAAAGAGATGGCTGATATTTTTGAGGCTATTGAACTCGACGATGACGAATATAAAGGTATCTTAGAGGAAATGGATACGACGTATGCAGCACAAATGATTGCAGAAATGTATACAGATGATGCAGTTGACGTTTTAAATGAATTAGATAAAGATCAAATTACTCACTTTCTTAAAATAATGGATAAAGATTCGGCTCAGGATATTAAAGAACTCCTGGACTATGAGGAATATACAGCGGGTTCTATTATGACGACAGAATATGTCGCTATTCCTGAGAATTCAACCGTACGTTCAGCGATGACTATTTTGCGCAACGCTGCACCTGATGCAGAAACAATTTACTATATATTTGTTGTCGATGATACAAATCATTTAACGGGTGTCATTTCTTTGCGTGACTTAATCATAGCAGAAGAGGACACATTAATACGTCAAATAATGAATGATCGTGTTGTAAGTATTAGCGTGACTGATGATCAAGAAGCAGTCGCACAAATAATGAAAGACTATAACTTTTTAGCCGTACCGGTTATTAATTCAAAAAACGAAATGCTCGGAATAATTACAGTCGATGATATTATCGACGTCATTGATGAAGAGGCGTCTGATGACTATTCCAAATTAGCCGGTGTCTCTGATATGGTAACATTTGATAAAAGTCCATTTGCTGCAGCAAAAAAACGATTGCCATGGCTTGTTGTATTATTATTTTTAGGTATGTTAACAGCTAATTTAGTAGATTTATTTACCGGTACCTTAGAAAAAGTAGCTATCCTTGCTGCCTTTATTCCTTTAATAGGTGGTACATCTGGGAATAGTGGAACGCAAGCATTAGCCGTTGCTGTTCGAGGGATTGCAACTGGTGATGTTGAAGATGAGAGCAAGATGAAATTATTATTACGAGAAGCAATAACAGGCATTATAACAGGTGTTGTTTGTGGTCTTATTGCATTTGGTATTGTTTTCTTTTGGAAACATATGTGGCTCTTGGGCTTATTAGTAGGTTCGGCTATTTGTTGTTCAATTATCGTTGCAACAATTGCGGGTTCCTTTATACCATTGTTAATGCATCGTTTGAAAATTGACCCCGCAGTTGCATCTGGTCCGTTTATTACAACTTTAAATGATATAACAAGTATTTTGATTTATCTCGGTATTGCGACGATGTTCATTAGTAAATTAATGTGAACATCTTTTCCGGGGGAGCATACAATATGAAAAAAAGGATGTGTTAACTTGGAGAATCTTCCACTCCTTTTTATCAAAGCTCCCCCGGCTTTTTTTATTGATATTAATATTGATAGTACTCCTGATACTGAGGATGCTATTGAAGAGGTAGTTGTAGAAAATGTTGTAAAAGAGGTAACTGAACAAGAAAAATCCATAACTCCAGTTATAGAAGATGCTGAAGTCCGTCGTAAAATAGAGCGCTTGGAATTTTTATCTGCACCATTTCAACAACAAGCGTATCAACCATTGCAATTTGGTTTATCCGACGGTCGAATTATTGAAGGGATTGTCGATCGTGTAATGCAAGATGAAGTACTTTTAAAAAGTTATTCAGGTGTCGTTTATCCAACAAAAATAAATGAGCTCGTGGAAATTAAATGGCGTGGAAAAGTGTTTTAACAGCTGTCCCATAATAGGGATGGCTTTTTTTATGCAAAAATAAATCATAATTGCATAAACTAAAATTACAATATCACAAAAAGCCCCAAAAGTTAGATTACCTAACTTTGGAGCTCATTGCCTGACACTGCTATTATCCAATTTAAAACAAAGACACTACTGCCAAGTCCTTTGACTTGATATTAGTCGCATACATCTAAAAAGACGTCTTTTATACATTGAACTGCACAGAAGC
Organism: Viridibacillus sp. NPDC096237; assembly: GCF_050278625.1. Lineage (NCBI taxonomy): Bacteria > Bacillati > Bacillota > Bacilli > Caryophanales > Caryophanaceae > Viridibacillus > Viridibacillus sp. NPDC096237. Next base: position 107,737 of record NZ_JBNNTI010000005.1, read on the forward strand.
AATTCAAGTCAACAGTAATACAGCTAGTTGATGCTTCAAAATCCACAACTTTACAGATCCTTGATAAATCTACATCATTACCACATTCTGTTAACAAATCAGCTACATGATCACCGTGTTTTAAAGGAATTAATACGCGTAAAGTAGCACAGCAACCATCGAAGATATCCTCTACTCGGAAAAAGACTGAGAAGCAGCTATGATCACCAGTAGCTTTAGTTCTGAAAAACGCTTTGAAAGGAGTGCCGTCTTTGTTTAATAGCATAAATACACGAGTATCAGCTTGCATACGCGCAGGGCTTACTAATGAACCAAGAGGTTCTAGGAAACAGTTAGTTGGGCAAGGGCCACAACCCTCATCAACGTTTTGGTCTTGGATGTCTTTAATTGCGCGAACTACGTCGCAAACACATCCTTTTGAAACTTTATGACCAACTGCATTATCATTTCTTCCACATCCCATTTAATTTCACCTCCTTTTCAATCTCTTTATACAATATGTCATATTAGAGAATGAACTAGGGCAACTGCCTCAATTATGCATAATTTTTCAAAATAAACGCATACTGTTTAAAAAAAGGTGACGTATATGAAGATGAAGAGTAATGTCTTACGGTTCTTGTTATTAATATGTTGTATTCAGTTATTGGTGGCTTGTAATGGAGAGCAAAAGGAGAAATTTGCTACGTATCATACAGAAGGGGATAATGGGTCGCAATCGACAATTGAAAAGCTTCTGAAAGAAGAAAAATCGATAAAAAAAGGTACTGCTGTCTTTGTGGATGACGTTGTATTGGTGGGGGTGCAGATAAAACCTTTTTCAAAATTGAAGCGATCCAAAATAGAAAAGGATTTACAGAAGAAATTTGAAAAGGAATTTCCGGGTAAAGAAGTCCTCGTTAGTACTGACTTCAAAATATCTTGGGAAGCTCAAAAGCTTATGAAAAAAGAATTAACAAAAGAAGAATTGAAAAAGAAAATTAAGAAATTACAAGATCTTGCAAAGGAAGAAACCTAATGAATCAAAAAGATTACGAGCAATTACAAACGAAACTGTCGCCTAAAACGCCAATTGGACTAAATTTATTAAAAGCTTTTTTAGTCGGAGGTATTATTTGTACCGTCGGACAAGCTATTTCTTTTTTCTATATGATGAATTTTGATTTTACAGAGCGTACAGCAGGTAATCCAACGGTAGCAACAATGATTTTCATTTCTTTATTACTAACAGGATTTGGACTTTATAAAAAGTTAGGACAATTTGCAGGAGCTGGGTCAGCAGTACCAGTTACTGGATTTGGTAATGCGGTTATTTCAGCAGCTATTGAACATAAGACAGAAGGTTTAGTGCTCGGAGTTGGTGGTAATATCTTTAAATTAGCAGGCTCTGTTATTGTTTTTGGCGTTGTTTCAGCCTTCTTTGTAGCACTTGTTAAATTAATTTTAGTAACGATTGGGGTGACCCACTTTTGATGGATAAAGGTGTAATTTATTTTCCTTCTAAGCCGTCCATTTTAGCAGCTGGAGTAGTAGTTGGTCCATTGGAGAAGAGAAGTGTTTTCGCTCAAAACTTCGATTTAGTGCTTGATGATGAAAGGGCAGATCAAAAAACTAACGAGCAAGGACATCAACATTTAATTGAAGAAGCTGCACAAATCGCATTACAAAAAAAGAAGTTAACAATGGATGCGGTAGATTTCTTTTTAGGAGGAGATCTAGTTAATCAAATGACGCCGACGAATTTTGCCGCTGCTACTATAGGTAGCCCTTATATTGGCTTGTACTCAGCATGTGCTACATCTACATCAGCCGTTATTATCGCTAGCTTACTAACCGAGCTGGGAGGGAGTCATTATGCAATCGCTGGTGCTGCAAGTCAACATAATGCCATTGAAAGGCAATTTAGATATCCTGTAGATTATGGAGGTCAAAAACCAGGGACGGCACAGTGGACTGTAACGGCTGCTGGCTATGCACTTATTGGTAAGCATTTGGAAGGGGAACCTTGTATTGAGGCTGCGACTATCGGAAAAGTAGAGGATTTCCAACAATCAGATCCATTTCACATGGGTGCCGCAATGGCGCCTGCTGCATTTTCTACGATTCAAAAACATTTAAAAGGTAGAGGACAAACAGTGCAGGATTACGATGTTATTATGACAGGTGATCTTGGCAAAGTTGGCTTGCCTATCTTAAAAGAAATGTTAAGACAAACTGGATTTACGACAAAACAGTTAGAAACAGTTCGCGATGGCGGTGCTGAATATTATGGTGATGATCCATTATTTTTAGCTGGTGCAAGTGGTGCAGGTTGCTCCGCATCTGTGTTTTTTAGCGAAATATTAGCTGAGCTAAAAAGTGGACGGATGAAGCGGGTGCTTTTAGTAGCAACAGGCGCTCTTTTATCTCAGTTATCAGTGCAACAAAATCAATCGATTCCAACCGTTGCACACGCAATCGAAGTAACGATGAAATGAGGGAATAAAATGTTTACTTCTTTTATAATTGCTTTTATTATTGGCGGATTGATATGTGTAATTGGTCAATTGCTGATGGATGTAGGTAAATTAACGCCTGCTCATACATTAAGCATACTTGTTGTCACAGGTGCAATTTTAGATGGGTTTGGCTTATATGAACCCCTTATTGATTTTGCTGGCGCAGGCGCAACAATCCCTATTACGTCATTTGGTAATTCCTTGACACACGGTGCTTTGGCAGAAGTTGAAAAACATGGCTGGATTGGAGTTTTAACTGGAATGTTCGAAGTGACGAGTTCAGGTATTAGTGCAGCTATTATATTTGGATTTATTGGCGCTTTAATTTTCCGTTCTAAAGGAAATATCGACTAGTTCAAACGCCCTCTTCTTTCTGTAAACCGTTGCATACAATACGGTTAGAGAGAGGAGGGATTTCTTATGTCTGGATTCTCAGGTTATGGTTACGGCTACGGCGGTGGCTTTGGCGGCGGAAACGAATGCTACTATGGCGGCCGTGGCCATGGTTCAACGTTTATCCTAATCGTTGTTCTGTTCATCTTGTTGATTATTGTCGGAGCAAGCTTTATCTAAGGGGGGGACTTAAATGCAAAGCTCATTCTTTCGAAAAATTGAAGGAAAAACGGGCGTACCAATGGAAGATGTACTTGCATTAGCAAACGCTATTCAATATGCAGATTTTCAAGACGAACGCCAAATTCGCCAAATTATTCGTAAAGTTTCCCAACTAGCAAATAAACCAGTAACAAAAGAGCTAGAAGAAAAAATCGTCGCATCTATCTTAAAAGATGGTAATTCTTTAGATTTAAATAAAATTCAAAAAATGCTATAGCATACAATTATATTTTCAATAATATAATAACTTAAGTCGAAAAAATGTCTTTGCAGGAAAAGTTATAGTATAGGAGGTGGTTGTTATGGGCTACATTTTACCAGTTCAGCCTTTACAAGCAACGCAATATGCCGAACGTATGAACATGAAACCGTATAATTTCGCTCATGTAAATGCAATAACAAAAGTAAAGAAGCAATCTCATTTTGAACGAGAACTTGAAAAGCGTGCTGAATTCACTGAAAAGAAATTGAACAATGAAAAAAACAAAAATCGTTGGAACTCCCTTCAAGTCCATCAACAATTCATCCATCCTAACCCAGCAGAGTTATCAAGATTTGAACTAAAGGTTACTGATAGAGGTAAATATTATAGTAAATATGTTTAAAAAACACTATAGACGATTATCTAACCGGTACTTCGAATAATAAAAAGGAGCCAATCCATGGTTGAGTTTGCAATCAACCGTGGATGGCTCTTTTTGTTGTAGATTTTAGGCATATATCTAAAAAATAAAAACATTTACTAAATAAAAAAGCTACTAAAACGTTATTCAGCGTTTTAGCAACTTATTATTAGAATTCCTTTTCCATTGCGCGATGTGGAATGCCAGAATCCAAAAATTCAGGTGATGTAATAACATAATCTTGTTTTTCGTAGAAAGGAATGGCATGTGTTTGAGCATTTAGCTTCACTTTTGCTAATTGATGACCTTTAGCGAATTTCTCTAAGTGTGTCATCATTAAAACACCGATTTGCTTTCTTCGAAAATCAGGTAAAACACAAACACGGTCCACTTTAGCTATATTACCGTCAAATATTCGTACTCGACCTGCTGCAATCGGTGCTTCGCCATTGTATGCTACGAAATGTGTTGCTTCTTTGTCGTATTCATCTTTTTCTAAAGGAAGAGGAACACCCTGCTCTTTAACGAAGACTTCCTCTCGAACAAAGAAAGCGTCTCGTAACTCTTTCTTTGTCTCAACAATTTTAGCAAAAACCAAAAATTACTCAGTCCCAGACAGTCGGAAAGTTTCGTAAACCGTCCAAGAACCGTCTTCTAATTGATAAAGTAAATGAATACGATCAATAACTTCTTCAGAATCGACATTTGTCATGCGTAGTTGACCATAAATATCATCGTGTTCACCTGAGGACATATCTTGTGCAATTGTAATATGCGGCACAAATTTATATTCTGGTTGTTGTCCGAATGATTTAGCATGCAATGCTTCATGTAATTTTTGAAGCTGTTCAGTTGCTTCCACTTTTAGATAGATAGCATTGTTCACTGGCGCAAATGAACTTACTTTTGATACGTGAATTGAAAGCGGTTTAACCTGTTTACTAATTTCTTGAATCATATTAGTAATGTCGTTCACTTTTGAATCATCTACTTCAAAAACACTTTTTAAAGTAATATGAGGTGTGATTTTAGAAAAATGCGTGTCATATCTTTTTCTATATGAATTTGCAAAGTCTTGTAATTTCTTAGATGGAAATGCAACGATACCGTATTTCATTATTCCGTACCTCCTAAGTAGTTTTATATAGTTTTTCTTAATTTTCAGTATAACAGAAAAAAGGAAATATTCATTATGAAATCCATGTTATTTACTAAAGTTTTGTTTTATGACACGTTTTAAGTCAGGTTGCCAAAACTTCCATGAGTGATTTCCTTCGAATTCATCGTAGAAAGTAGAAAAGCCTTTGTTGACTATCAACTCATGTAATTCGCGGTTAGGAGTTAGAAAATCCTTCACACTCTTATCCATTGTTACCACCTCGTGTTCCTTTTTACCAATTACGTGATAAATAGAAAAAGCACTAACTTCTTGTACTTGGTGCACTCTTTCTAGAACTTCGTCATTTACTAGAGGTGACTGCATTAATACTTTACCAAAAATGTTCGGATATTGTATTGCTGCTAGTAAGGATACTGTTGCAGCCTGCGAATCTCCAATCAATGCACGGCCCATACCCATTTGATATGTGGAATAATGCTCATCTATATAAGGAACAAGTTCATGTGCTAAAAATCGCAAGTAAGCTTGGTGTTTTTCTCCATTTGGCAAATATTTTTGTCGTCGATCCTCTACGCTTTTATAAGGTATACCTACAATTATTAAATTTTCAATTTCTCCCTGCTCTAAATAGTCATCTACTACTCGAGAAATACGACCGAGTTGAAAATAATCTTTACCATCGGATGCGATTAAAACTGAGTATTTATAAAGTGGTGAATAGTTTGCAGGTAAGTAAACTAATAGATGGATATCCTCTTGTAAGGATTCGCTGAAAAAATCTATGTCTGTGATTGTGCCACGAGTCAAAGCTGTCACTCCTTCATTTTTCTGTACGAAAATTGTAACATATAAGAAAGTAAAGGTATAATGGTAATCATAAAGAACTATATATAGAAATGAGGATGGATCATGTATAATAAAAAACTTCAAGTTTCATCAGAAGTTGTCGCTAAAGCGGCACGTGATGCTTTAGAACGTCGCGGTGTTACATTAAAGGATATCGCGGAAATTGTGTATGAAATGCAATACGCATATAATGATGGACTATCACTAGATCATTGTATTGAATCTGTTGATAAAGTACTTCATAAACGTGAAATTCAACATGCAATTTTAGTTGGAATTGAGTTAGATGAATTAGCAGAGAAAAAGTTATTATCGGCGCCACTACAACAATTAGTAGAGTCAGATGAAGGACTATTTGGCGTTGATGAGACAATCGCTCTAGGATCAGTATTTACTTACGGTAGTATTGCTGTAACAACTTTTGGACATTTAGACAAACAGAAAATTGGAATAATACAGCAGCTTGATACTAAAGCTGGTGATGGTGTACACACATTCCTAGATGATTTAGTAGGTAGTATTGCTGCATCTGCCGCATCACGCCTAGCACATCGTATTCGTGATCTAGAAGAGCAAGGGAAATCAATCAAAGACATTGATCCAAACGGTACTTCAATAGTTTAATAAAAATCTAGTCAATACCCAGATCTCTGCCGAAGACTGGGTATTTTTTTACGTTAAATGTTGAAAGTAAGCCGATAAGTATTAGTCTATGTTAAAATTGCGAGGGTGATGACAATGAAAAAATGGGGACTCCTTCTTATCGGCTGTCTAGTATTCATACTACAAGCATGTACAGAAGTAAAAGAGACAAAAACAAATGACTCAAAAAATCGAATCGATGTCGAAGTGGTAAGTATTATGGACGGCGATACGATTAAAGTAAAATACGACGGAGAAACAAAAAAAGTACGTTATTTATTAGTAGATGCGCCTGAAATGTATCATAAGCAATTAGGGGAGCAACCTTTTGGACGAGAAGCACAAACTCGTAATCGTGAAATATTGAACAACGCAAAGCAAGTTTCAATTGAATTTGATGTCGGTGAACATGAAGATAAATATGGTCGCCTTCTAGCTTACATATATGCGGATGGGAAAAGCGTTCAAGAGCAACTAATTCGGGAAGGTCTTGTACGAGTTGGCTACATTTATGAGCCGAATACGACAAATGTGAAAGATTTTGAGAAAATACAAGATGAAGCAAAATCATCAAGAAAAGGTATTTGGCAATATGATGGCTATGTAACAAACCGAGGCTTCGATAAATCGGCCGTGAAAAATGGGCTGCCTACTGAAGGACAATCTAAAACCACAAATAAATCAGATAACTCATATCAATTTAACAACACTAGTTGTTCTATTAAGGGTAATATTAATAGTAAGGGAAATAAGATTTATCATATGCCAGGTTCTAACAATTATGATGTAGTAAAAGAAGAAAAAATGTTCTGTACTGAAAAAGAAGCTGAGCAAGCAGGGTTTAAAAAAGCTAGTTAGAAAATGAAAAGGAACTTCTCGCATTTGCGAAAAGTTCTTTTTTATCTTTACTCGGAGCTTTTTGGCTTTTCATCATTTATGTTTTGCTAAATTAAAACCATGACGTTTAAAAAAGCGTAATCGTTTTTCGGTGTCTTCGTCAGCTAGATCAAGTAATTCTACTTCCAAAACAATAGGTTTGCCATTCCTTTTTAAATCCTCTAAAACTTTTCCACCAACCTAATCCCTCACCAAGTGCAGATGTAAAAACCTATAAATAATCAACAAATAAAAAATCGAGTGATCTACATATGTTAAGACGAATTTTTCGCCTTTCATTCAATTTTTCAATCCAATCCATAAGTATAACCCCTTCCAGCGTAACTTTATTATGCAGTGTATTGTTGTACAAATAAAAGAGTAATACATCAAAAGAATGAGATTAAGCTCAACAAAATGAAGGAGTCAAGAAATTTGGATAGATGCTAATATTCTTTCAAAGGGGTGGTTAGTATGAGTAGCGAATGGTCGGCAAGTATGCAAGTGGTACAAGTAAGAGTTGCAAGACCTACAGATCAAATACAACAATTAGAACGTTTTTATTGTGATGGTTTAGGGTTGAATAAAATTGGGGCATTTACCGGGCGGGGCTATGATGGACTTCCAAACGCAACATATCATTTGGAATTTACACAACATATAGATGGGAGTCCTTGTCCAGCACCCTCTAAAGATAATTTAATAGTATTTTATCTACCAAATCAGCAACAGATTAATGCGATTATCAAGAGATTAGGTGAGTTAGGCTATAATACAGTTCCTCCAGAAAACCCCTATTGGGAGAAGGAAGGCAATACAATCGAGGACCCTGATGGGTGGAGAGTTGTGTTAATGCATACAGCTGGAATTTAATATGATACTCTAAAGTAAAGTTGATTTAGGGGGCGCTCATATGACTGAAATTTGTGTAGTAAGGCATGGAGAGACAGATTGGAATACACTTGGAAAATTGCAAGGAGTAACGGATGTGCCTCTCAATAACAGAGGTATACAGCAAGCAAAAGAGTGTGGTGTGTTTTTCAAAAATGCTAACTGGTCTGCAATTTTTACAAGTCCATTATCAAGAGCGAAACGTACAGCGGTGATAATCAACGAACAATTACACATACCACTTATAGAAATTGAGGCATTTAAAGAACGTTCTTTTGGTGACGCAGAAGGTATGGACATAGAAGAACGAATAAAGGTATTTCCAAATAAACAATACTCAAATCAAGAATCTTTGGACGTTTTACTTGCAAGGTTACGAAACGGAATTGTTGATATTCACGAGCAGTATCGAAACGACAAAGTTATTCTAGTCGCTCACGGAGCAGTTATTCATGCACTCTTTACACTACTTGAGAATGGTGATACTTTTCCGCAGGAAGTACGATTAACAAATGCAGGAATCAGTTATATTTCAATTCAAGATGATAGATGGCTACTTGGTGATTTCAACCAATCAGCGCATTTATCGCAAGTCAGTGAAATAGGAAAGATTTAAGGTGTGTATGATTTTATGCATATCTTTTTTATATTAGATATAGATTCCCTCTATTCAATAAAGTTATTAATTAAAGGTATTTTTTGAATTGCAATTGGCGTATTTTTAATAAGTATTACGATATCACCTGTTAAAAAGAAACAGGTAATAAAGAGATAGATTATTTACTTTAGACATCTATTCATACATAAGAATATAAGCTTCAGAAAAAGGTAGTCCCTTTACATTAAAGGTACTAGCCTTTTTAAATTTCATTCTAAATCAATATTTTTGGAAATATTTGAAACGAAATGATACTTTCGGCTGTAGCTAGGGTTCCGCTTTTACAAGGTTAGTGACCAAGGGCTACATCTTCTGTCATTATGCAGAAGACACCTATTGACATAAAAGATCCGAGGGGAAATGTTCCGTGTATTTCGTATGCACTGATTTTTTCCTGCTCGGAGTTTTTTGCATTTTAGATGAGATAGGGGCAGTTGAAATGAAATTTTTAAAGTATATAAACAAAAATAAGTCTCATTAAGTAAAAGGAAATAGGATATCAGATATTAGTGAAATTGTTTCAGCTAATATTTGGGCAGCTTTAATATTGTTCATATTTATTATTTCTTTTCTTGAGCTCCTCTAAATGCGGAGTTTTTTGTGTAGAAAAATGTTTTATACTAAATAATGGGACTTGTGTAAAAAATGTTGATAAATATAAAAATAGGGAATAAGCAGAAAACTTCTATATTTGCGACTTTCATGATTTCTTTTTTTGATGTTGGTTATACTACTGTGAAATGAATTATCTTTGATTCGTTTTCAATTTCCCCAACTCTCATTAGTTTTATGACAGTTTTCTTTTTTTATTGTGTATTAATAATTGCAACGGTTATTGGTGTATTTATTTTTTGAAGGTATGCAAGGATTCCTTCTAATGCTTAAAGTTTCTATAGTTTTGTTATTGCCTAAAATTTGTTGTGTCACTTACTACAAAAATTCTTATCCTTAGCCAATATTGTTAGTTTTGTAAATTGAAAAACCTCCTACTATATTAAAATGGTGGGTATTTTGTCGAAAAATAATTCATTTGCAAAAAATTTCGATATTGACAAGGAGATGTTAGATTTATCAATGGATTGAGCCTGATAATTAAGGGCTTTATTGCACCGGGATATATATTTTTCGACAAAATTCGATAAAGAAAACGATGTGATTCACCACATTGGAACAATATTTTTGCGAAATTGTGAACGCTAATATTACAGGATTGTAAAAGTTGTCATAGAATATTAAAAAATAGCAGATATTCTATTAAATTATTGTTAAGCTAATTTAGCGTTCAGAACAAATCTACGTTTTGACACTAACTTTTTCAGGAGGAATTTATGTTTAATCGAAAAAAGCCAGATCCATTCTTTGAAGCTTTAGCAAAAATTGCTGTAAATGTGCAGGAGGCAATGCATTATGCCAATGACTTCCGCATTCATAGTTTGGAAGACTTAGAAGAAATTAGCAAACGAATGAAAAAATATGAAACGGATGGGGATTCTCTCATTCATGAATTAATCGTGATGCTTAATAAATCATTTATGACCCCAATTGAGAGAGAGGATATTCTAGCGCTTGCCAACAGTATGGATGACGTTCTTGATGGAATGGAAGAATGTATCGCACACTTTGACATGTTCTCGTTAATCGATATCGATGAATCAATGAATACATTTATCAGTTATATTGTGAAAAGTGCTGATGAAATTGTAAAAGCAATGGAATTATTAAAAACGAAAAACTTAATTGGTATGCGTGATCATGCCATTTTAATAAAAGATTATGAAAGCAAATGTGATGAAGTGCTTCGTACGTCCATTAAGCAACTATTCTTGCATGAAAAAGATCCAATCCAACTAATCAAGTTCAAGGATATCTACGAACAATTAGAGGATATTGCAGATGATTGCCAAAATGTAGCGAATACTATGGAAACTATTATTATGCGTAATGCATAGGAGCAGGAGTCACGAATGGATACAATACTCTTATTAACAGTTCTTGTTATTATTTTTGCACTGACATTTGACTTTATCAATGGTTTCCATGATACGGCAAATGCCATTGCTACGTCAGTCTCAACACGAGCATTGCCACCGAAAGTAGCTGTAATGATGGCAGCAGTTATGAACTTTATTGGGGCAATCACTTTTACAGGTGTTGCAAAGGCAATTACGAAAGACATAGTAGATCCTTTCGCATTGTCAAATGGTTCTGTCATCATTTTAGCTGCATTACTTGCAGCAATTATCTGGAACTTAGTTACTTGGTATTTCGGAATTCCGTCTAGTTCATCTCATGCAATTATTGGTGCTATCGCTGGTGCGGCTATTGCAGCAGCAGGCTTTGGTATCTTGAACTACACAGGTTTCTTGAAAATATTACAAGCTTTATTAATATCACCATTTATTGCGATAGTGGCTGGTTTCTTGATGATGTCTCTATTTAAAGTTATTTTCAAAAATGCCAATTTATATCGCACAAATAAAGGAATCCGTTATTTGCAAATTTGTACGGCTGCGCTTCAAGCGTTTACACATGGTACGAATGATGCGCAAAAAGCAATGGGGATCATGACAATGGCTTTAATCGCTGGCGGGTTACAATCTGGTGATGATATTCAAGGTTGGGTTCGAGTTTCTGCAGCATTAGCAATGGGACTTGGTACGTCAATCGGTGGTTATAAAATCATCAAAACCGTTGGTGGTAAAATCATGAAACTACGTCCTGTTAACGGTGCAGCAGCTGACTTAGCTTCTGCTTCAGTTATCTTCGGTGCAACATTAATCCACTTGCCAGTTAGTACTACACATGTTATTTCTTCTGCTATTATGGGGGTAGGATCTGCACAACGTGTGAAAGGTGTTAAATGGGGAGTAGCGCGTAAAATTATTTTAACTTGGATTATTACGATGCCGTCAGCAGCAGCAATGGCTGCACTAATATTCTATATTTTAAATTTCTTCTTCTAAAACTTAGTTAATAACTGCCTGACAACAGATTACAAATCGGTTGCAGGCATTTTTTATTTATATAATTAATTGAAAATTATGAAAATGTAATTTAATTGGTAGAAGAAAGGAAGTAGGGGGCTGGGTAAGTTGATTTCATTTGAAGTTGGTTTTAATGGAAACTTTACTTTTATCGTTTCATCGAATTGATAGACGGCTTTTCGGACATTCTTTGATTTTTTTTGAAAAATTCTTTTGGTGACTTTTGATTATAACGATATAAGGGCTTAGAGTGAATGTTTCTTGTTTGGAAATCATGGACAGCACCACCTTGAATAAGTCCTTTCATATAAAGGGGCAGGTGTGAATTGGAAAGAATGAAAAACTCAGAAAAACGGTAAAACTAGTTGATTGGAGTGCAGGCGGTGACTCCTTGGGAACTAGGGAACATCTTGAGACCACGCAGGAACGTTAGAGACGAGGAGGCTCAAGGTTCGTCCCCAGGAAAGCGTCTGCCGGAACGGAAATTAACGACATCGAAGTAGAAGCCATGGCTAAAATTCATTTTATGGACTTTTCCAGTACCCTTCGTTTGATAGAGCGCGTTGTTTTTTTATTTATACACGATATTAAATAGCGCGGTATTTTTTTAAAGCGACGAAATTTAAGGTGATGAATAGGATTGAGAATAATAGTAATACACCTAGATCTATTGAGATATCTGTAAAAGTAAAACCTTTATACATAACGCCTGTTAGTGCATCTGCGGCGTAGTAAAGGGGCATGATTTTGCCAATTGAAAGCAACCAATCGGCCATGCCTTCCAATGGAAATAATCCTGTAAAGAAAATTTGCGGAACAATAACGAGCGGTATAAACTGTACCATTTGGAATTCTGAAGATGCAAAGCTAGATAATAGAATGCCTAATGATAAGGCAACTAGTGCAAGTAATAAATTAATCAGTAACACATACCATATGGAGCCGATTAGAACAATATCAAGTATTTTCACCGCATATAAAACGACGATTGATGTCTGAATGATTGCAAAAAGTCCGTAGCCTATTAAATAGCCAAGTACTACTTCGTGACGACGAATTGGTGTAGCTAATAATCTTTCTAATGTACCTGTTGTCCGTTCCTTTAATAGTGCAATCCCTGCAATGAGGAATACGAAAAAAAATACAAAGAAGCCGACTAGAATCGGACTAATAATATCAAATGACTGTGTATCTTCATCTCCATATACATAATTTGTAGTCACGGCTAGCTCTGGACTTTTACGGGGAATACTAGTTATTTGTAGAGATGTTAGTGCTTGTTTTACCTGCATTTGTAATGCTTTTGCTTTACTAGGTGAATCATTTTGTAATGTCAAAGAAAGCCGCTTATTTTCAAGCGTTAGCCAACCATCTAAGTTTTCAGTAAGAGCTTCTTTTTGAGTTAGGTGGTCATACTTTTTTACTTCTATATTTGATTTTTCTAAGGTTTTAATAATTGTCGTCTCAACACCCACTACTCCAAGTTTTGGAGAGCTATCTTCATTGTGAAAGATAAAATACATTAAGCTCAAGATGAGTAAAGGTGCAAGGAATAAGAGGGCGAGTGTTCGTTTATCTCTTAGCATTTGCTGAATAATTCTATTCACTAAAGCAATAATTCTCATATTTTAGAACCTCCAGCTCGTAAAAACACTTCATCAAACGTGTCTGCACCATAAAGTGTTTTTAATTCAGTAGGCGTGCCAGTAGCGATTATTTTACCTTCTCTCATTAAAGCAAGTTCATCACATTTTTCTGCTTCATCCATAACATAGGTTGTTATTAGGATGGTTTTCTTTTCTACTTTTTTCAGGCGTTCGAGCTCTTGCCAAATAGTGAGTTTTAATGCAGGATCAATTCCAACAGTTGGTTCATCTAAAATAAGAATATCTGGATTTTGGAGAAGTGCAATGGCCAGTGATAATCTGCGTTTCATACCACCAGAATAGGTTTCTACCTTTTGGGAAAGAGCATTTGTAAGGTGGACAATATCTGCTGCATAAGCAATACGTTTGTCTCTTTCTGCTCTATTTAAAGAATATAGCTTCGCGAAAAATTGCATATTTTCCATTCCTGTTAAATCGCTATATAGTGCATCAGGTTGTGCCACATAGCCAATTTTTTTGAGTTCTTCAATCCAATTAACAGATGTGCAAAAGCACTTACAAATAAGATTCATTATTCAAAATATCAGCCTGTCTATTGATTCAGGGGAAATTTTTGGTCTAATCGGGCCATCTGGTTGTGGTAAAACAACATTAATCAAACTAATAGTAGGTATGTTAAAAGCGGATGCACATAAGATTCACTCCCTTTTACACATCAATAAATTGAGTTAATTGTACATTTAGTCTAATGTAGGGTAGAAGATATTACAATGTCAATTTGAGTCCAGAGGATACTAGATGGATGGAAAAACAATAGAAGAAATTGTGGGGTTGAGTGGTCAGTCATTCGAATTCGGTGGAATAACAAAAAACCTTATGAGCCCTTCATTTGATAGAATGGTAGCACAAGGTTTTTTGTTTGAGATTATTGAGTCTTTTGTAAGAATCACTATTCATCATAGTTGTCGAGCGGATAAAAGTCAATATGACTGAACACTTTTAGTGGATTTTGATATTATTAATAATGTACTTTAAATGAGTAAATTTCATTCAAGTAATTTCCATTTAACAAAATAAAAAGACAGAATCCACCCTTTTGGTTAAAATGAAAGCTCTGACCCAA